>JBGTJY010000072.1:0-3902 GCA_041744855.1 Candidatus Hydrogenedentales bacterium | reverse complement strand
GACTCTACCATTTCGCGGGTGACAATGCGCGGGGCTTTGCGTCCGAACAACTGGGCGGTGGTGATGACCACATCGGCTTGCGCACAATGTTTGGCCATGGCTTCTCGCTGTTTGGCGAGTTGCTCCTCAGTGAGTTGTTTGGCGTAGCCCTGGGCGGTCTGACCCGTTTCGCCGAGATCGACTTTGACAAATTTTGCTCCCAACGATTGCACCTGTTCCTCGACGACCGGACGCGTGTCGAACGCCTCGACGCGCGCGCCCAACCGCTTCGCCGTCGCGATTGCCTGTAGTCCGGCGACGCCCACGCCGATCACGAAGACGCGCGACGGCGCGAGCGTGCCGGCGGGCGTCATCATCATCGGCAACACTTTGTCGAGCCGCTCCGTGGCGACAATTACCGCCGCGTATCCGGCCAGATTCGCCTGTGAGCTCAGCGCGTCCATCTTCTGGGCGAGCGTCGTGCGCGGGATCATTTCCAGGCTCACCGCGGTCACGCGTGCGTTCGCGAACGCATCGATCAGTTCGCGCTCGTTGAACGGATCGAGAAAGCTGATGTGAATGCAGCCGGCCCTTAACTTGGAAATTTCACTGGTTTGCGGCGGCCGCAAGCGCAATACCATGTCCGCCGCGCCAAACGCCGCATCGCGATCGCGCGTCAAGCTCGCCCCGGCGGCTTCGTATTCGCCATCGGCAATACGGCACGCGTCGCCCAGTCCCGCTTCGACGCTGACGCTCGCGCCGCGCGAGACGAGGCGCTTCACCGTTGTCGGCAAAACGGCTACACGTGTCTCACCCGCAACCGACTCCTTGGGCACGAAAATCTGCACAGATACCCCGAAACTCGCTCAGGAAAGAGGAAAGGAAGGCGGTATTTTATTGACCAATTCGGACAATGTCAAAACGTGGAGAGGGTTTGCGCATACAGGACGCGGAGGACCGCGTCCAAAGTTATCAAAGGAATTTTAATTCATCGCCATCGTCGACAAGACAAAAAAAGGGAGCGGCGGGTCTTGGGCGCCCGCCGCTCGAAGCGGGGAGTGTCTAGAACTGGGTCCGTGTTTCTTTGGCGCAAGAGGGTCACGGTAGAGCGATTAATCTGAAACCGTTGGGCTGCGGTCTGCGGGTCTCAGTCGACTCTGGGTGTGCAGACCTTAGTGGGTCTGGGCTGCGGTGAAAGTCTCGCGCGATGGCGAAACTTTCTGACCCAGTCTGCACGGTTAGTTCCAGACACCGAAGAGATCGTAACACAACATATAGTATTTGTCAAGCGGATCGAAAGAAAAAAGATTTTTTGGCAAAACGGGAGACACGGACCACTACTCACTAATAAATTCAATTAATAATCACGCTCCGTACGGCGTGTGCATGATAACTCCATTCCTCGATACTGGGCTTACTGAATCTTCGATCACAACATCTTGCGATCACCCTGCGATTCGACGCCTGCGAATTCCCCCTCTCGATATATTCGCGCATCTTTACTCCGAGCGGCTTACCTGATACGATTTTTGAGGGTAAACCTTTTCCCGTCAGGAGTTGCGCAATGCCCCTCTTTCGATACCTCTGCGACGATTGCGGCGCTGAGAATGAAATCCTCGTCCGCGACAAGAAATCGCCGGTCTGCCCCGAGTGCGAGTCGCGCCGGCTCGTGAAGCAGCTCAGTCGCGTCAACGCCGTGAATTCCGGCGGCGAGGCGTCCATGGGCTGCGGCGCCGAGGCCTGCTGCAAGGTCAGCGGGCAGCCTTGTATGAACTACCGTAGCACGGGCTTCCAGCCCGTGATGGATATATGCCCGATTTAACAGAACACTATCAGCCTTCCCCGACGTTGCGCGAACACTTCCGCCGCGCCTTTCGGGAGTTGAACGCCCGGCGGCCGTTCAGCGTCTATTTGCTATTGGCGATTCTGATTGTGGTTTTGCTCGGGTCGCAAATCGTTTACGTGCGCGAAGACCCGAAACGATTCGCTTCATTTCTTACCCTCAATTTCGTGTTCTTCTTCCTGGTGTTGTACCGAGCCATTGTTGATTTCTTCGAGATCGCGCGAAACCATTTCCGCGAAAAAGAATCGCTCTTCCGTAGCACGATCGGCGAACCCGAATTCGCGCAAGAGCTCGGCAAAAGCGTCGCCGAAAAAAACCACGAGTAGGCTGCATGCGCCTCGACGTGCGGGTAACGCGAGGCTGCCCTTGATCGAACTCCAACGAAGCGGCCAGTTGCTCGTGGTGCTTCCCAATTGGCTCGGCGATGTCGCCATGGCGACACCGGCGTTACGCGCACTCTTCAACCGATTCTCCGGTGTCGAAGTGGCGGTGGCCGGCCCGCCCGGCGCGTGCGCGCTGTTGGACGGCGTGCCGTTCGTTAGCCGCGCCTATCCAGTGCAATCGAAGGCAACCGGCGCATGGTTGCGATCGGCGTTGGGAACTCGATCCCGCAGCTGGGACGCGGCGATCGTGTTTCCGCATTCATTTCGCGCGGCACTGCTCGCGCGTATTAGCGGGTCTCCGATTCGCATCGGCTACGCACGCGATGGCCGCAGCCGCTTGTTGACGCACGCCATACCGCCCTATTGCGAGGATGGAAAAATCGCGCCGATTTATATGGCGCGCGAGTATCTCGAACTCATCGCGCAGCTCGGCTGCGAAGACGATGGCAAAGGCCTTGAACTGGCTACCAACGAACGCGATCTAGCCGCCGTCCGCGAACACATTCCCGAGGGCGGCCCCCTCGTCGGCTTTGCGCCGGGGGCGGCCTTCGGACCCAGCAAACGATGGTTGCCAGAGCGCTTCGCTGCCGTCGCTGACCGCCTGCGCGAAGAAGCCGGCGCGCGGTGCATTCTGCTCACCGGCCCCGGTGAAGACGACACGCGGCGCGCCATCCAATCCGCAGCGAAACGGCCCCTCCTAATCTGCGACGAAGGCCACCCGAGCATTGCTTCGCTGAAAGCCACAATCAGCCAACTCGATTTACTCGTGTGCAACGATTCCGGCCCGCGCCACGTCGCCGTGGCATTCAACGTGCCGACCATCTGCATCATGGGCCCGACCCGGCCCGCGTATTCTTGCGGACCCCATGAGCGCGGCGAGGTGTTGCGTGTCGAGGTCGATTGCGGCCCGTGCCAAAAGCCGGTTTGCACGACCGATCACCGTTGCATGACGCGCATCCAGGTCGATACCGTCGTCAACGCCGCGCTCGCGCAGTTGCCGCATTCGCGGGTCTGACGCGAGCGACCAGCCGATGTCCCTCCCTCGTACGTGCGTCATCGGCGCGGGTCCAAGCGGTCTCGCCGCGTGCCGCGTGTTGCGTGAATTCGGCATTCCGCATATGGGTTTCGAGAAGAGCAACGCGATCGGCGGCACCTGGGTGTTCGACGGCACGACCGCGTGCTATGCGTCGCTCCGAACGAACACCTCCAAGAAGGCGATGGCGTTCAGCGATTTCGCCATGCCGGACGACTACCCGGAATTTCCGGATCACGCGCAGTTGCTCGCGTGGTTCAATTCCTATGCCGATCACTTCGCTCTGCGCGACAACATCCGGCTGAATGCGGAAGTGTCCCATGTTCAGCGGACGAACAACGGCAAATGGCGCGTCGAAGTCAACGGCTCGGAAGCGCAGATGTTCGATGCCGTCATCGTCGCGAACGGCAACTATCGCAAACTGCACTGGCCGCCGTTCTCCGGCACGTTCGCCGGCGATTGCCTGCACGGCCACGACTACATCGACCCCGCGCGGCCGGTCGATTGCCGCGGCAAAACCATTGTCGTCGTCGGCTTGGGCAGTACCGCCGCGGATATCGCGTCGGAACTCAGTGAAGACGGCGCCGCGAAAGCTGTGTACCTCTCCGCACGGAGCGGCGCGTTCATCCTGCCGCGCAAACTCCGCGAAGTCGCGCTCGCGATC
>JBGTJY010000071.1:0-2662 GCA_041744855.1 Candidatus Hydrogenedentales bacterium | reverse complement strand
AAGAAGTAGTGAAACTCGAATGCCAACTCGGGCGACTGATAATCGTTCGGGTCTTGCTCGAAGGGGAGGCTGATGTTGAGGCCGACGCTTCTGCCGCCGGCAGCGCGCGCGCCGCGGTTGGCCGCTTCCATGATTCCCGGTCCGCCGCCGGAACACACGTAGAACCGCGAGCCGGGGCGCAGCGTCGCGGTCGACCATTCGGTCAATCGCTTGGACAATTGCGCCGCGTCCTCGTAGTACTGCGACAACTCGATGCCGCGTTTCGCGATGTCGCGCGCATAGCGGAGTTTCGCGTCGTCTTCGCCGCCCCGGCGGATGTCGCTTTCCGCCGCTTCGTGGCGGGCGATAGCCGCCTCCCTCGGAAGGATACGCGACGATCCGTAGAAGACGATGGTGTGATGGATGCGCATCCGGTGCAACCGCGCCGCGGGTTCTTCGAACTCCGCGAGAATCCGCACGGAGCGCGCTTCAGGGCTATTTAGAAACGCAGGATTATGATACGCCTTCAGCGGACGCTTGAGCTTTGGCGGCGGCAGTGGTTTTCTCGGCGGCATTGGTTTTCTCGGCGGCGCTGGTTTTTTTGGCGGCATGCGGCGACGAACTCCGGATTCGGCTGCGCACTTATACACAACAGCGGGGAAACGCTCAACCGCGAGATCGCTCCGGGAGGGACGCGGTCCTCCGCGTCCAGGGTCTTGCGTGAACATCCTGACGCGGAGGACCGTGTCGCTCCCGGGAATACGCGGGGATCCGTGGGCTTGCAAGTTTTTTTCGCGCCGCTTATAGTGCAGCCGCGCAATTACTGGGAGTTGATGCAATGACTGCTACGCGTGAAATGTTGCCCGGTCTCGATGACGAGTTCGCACTCGACGACGGTCTTGTCGCG
The DNA here is from genome assembly GCA_041744855.1 of Candidatus Hydrogenedentales bacterium. Lineage (GTDB taxonomy): Bacteria > Hydrogenedentota > Hydrogenedentia > Hydrogenedentales > JBGTJY01. The sequence continues at coordinate 1,776 of JBGTJY010000071.1, read as the reverse complement.
GCGTATCGCCGCGATGGCCATGTCGTGTTGCGGGGCGTGTGCTCGCCGCAGGAGGTCGATTACTATCGTCCCGTTTTTGCCGAGGAAGTTGCGCGCCGGTCGGCGAATTATGCGCCGCTTGCGGAGCGCGACACCTACGGCAAGGCATTCCTGCAGATTATGAATTTGTGGCGCGATGACGAGCGCTTCAAACGGTTCGTGTTCGCTCGCCGTTTCGCGGGCATTGCCGCGCGGCTACTCGGTGTCGAGGGCGTTCGGCTTTATCACGACCAGGCGTTGTTCAAAGAAGGCGGCGGCGGCGCGACGCCGTGGCACCAGGACCAACATTACTGGCCGCTCGAGACGGACAACACGGTCACGATGTGGATGCCACTGGTCGACATCACGGAGAACATGGGCACGATGACGTTCGCGAGCGGATCGCAGCATGCGGGCTACCTCGGCGATTTGCCGATCTCCGACGAGTCGGACCGGCGCTACACGGAGTCGATCGCGCGCAACGGATTTCGCGTGATCAATCACGGCGCGATGTCCGCGGGCGACGCGACGTTTCACTCGGGCTGGGTATTCCATTCCGCGCCGGGCAACGAGACCGCGCGCACGCGCGAGGTGATGACGATCATCTACTATCCGGACGGCACACGCGTCATGAAACCGGACAACGCGAATCGGCAGGCGGACCTCGACCAGTGGATTCCCGGCGGGATTCCCGGCAACCCAGCGGCGAGCCCGATCAATCCGGTTTTGTACTCGGCGCGATGACGGCGCATTCGATTCAGGAATTCCGCAGGCGAAGTCCGTTTAACACGCACATGGGCATCGACGTGATCGAGGCCGAGCCGGGGCGCAGCCGGTGTCAACTTCAGGATTTGCCGGCGCTTCGGAACACGCGCGGGCTACTCCACGGCGGCGCGATTTTTTCGCTGGTGGATACGGCGATGGGCGTGGCGCAACATTTGGGGCTGCGGGAGGGCGAGACGTCGGCGACGCTCGAGGTGCAGATTAGCTACTTGAAGCCGGTGATAAGCGGATCGCCGGTTTGCGAGGCGCGGGTCACGAAGCACGGCAGCCGCGTGATTTTTCTGGAAGCGGAAGTGCACAACGGGGGCGATTTGGTTGCGACGGCGACGGGCAGCTATGCGTTGACGAACCGCGAATAGCCGATTCACCACAGATGAACGCCGATTGCCACGGATGAACACTGATGAACGCGGATGCGAATGATGGGAAGAATGTGGGGTTTGGGATGGCGGGGTGGGGCGAGGGTTATGGGGCGCGAAAAATTGGGAGTGCTGTCTACCACGCTGCGCAAGAATGGCGTTGGAAGGGCTTCTGGGCGCGGTGCTACTATTCCCGCGTGATTTGTGGGTGCGATAGGGGGGAATGGCGGATGCGCAAAAACTTCGGATGGATTCACGTGTACTTGCGTTGGAATTTCCGGCGGGTCGTTGCTCTGGCCTGCGGCATGTTGTGGGCCGCGGCGGCTTCTGCGCAATGGGTTTGGACGCCTGAGACGGGGCGCTTCGTGAACCTGAAACGGTTGCCGAAGGAGACGGCCGAGCTGCAGCTCGAGTATGCGCGGTCGCTGATGGTCCAGGGCGACTACAAGGAGGCGCTCGACGAGACCGGGAAGTTCAAGGAGTTTTACGCCGACGCGCCGGAATCCGACGAGAACCAATTTCTGCGCGGCGAGATCAAGGCGCTGCAGCATGACTATGTAGATGCCGCCAATGAGTATCAGCAGGTGGTGACCACGTATCCGGAAAGCGGGCTCTA
>JBGTJY010000070.1:0-7240 GCA_041744855.1 Candidatus Hydrogenedentales bacterium | reverse complement strand
CCCCAGACGCGGCGGAGACGCCCGAAGCGACCGACCCGCCGAGCGAGCCTGCGGCGGAGCCCGCGCCTCAGCCGTGAACGCCGGAGGCGGCCGCGATTGCGGACGAGCGCGTCCCTCCCGAATTAAACGCTGAGTTTGTGCGCGTCGAGGACCGCTAGGAATTCGTCGATGTGCGTGAATTTCTCGCGCGGCTTTCCCGCGGCTTTTCCCCGGGCAATTTCCGCGGCGTCGATGCGGGTCCATTCGGGAAACGTGACGACGCGCACGCTGCGTGATTCGAGCAGTCTCTCCAAGCTTTCCCCAGTACGATTGGGCGCGGGCGATATCCGCGGCAAATCGGCAAGTAGCGAGGCGACCGTCTCCGCGCTGTCGGGTTTGTTCGTGCCGATGACGCCCGACGGCCCGCGCTTGATCCAACCCGCGACGTAGATTCCGTTCAACACGGCGCCCTGATCTTTCACGCGCCCGCGATCGTTGGGCACGATGCCCGCGCGTTCGTCGAAGGGCAATCCTTCCAGCGCCACGCCGTGGTAGCCCACGCTGCGAAAGACCAGCCCGCACGCGAGCGATTCCGTCTCGTTCGTCGCTTCGGCGCGCAACTTCGAAGGCTCGCCCGTCAGTCGATTGTGCCGCAGCACGATTGATTCGACGCGCTCGCGGCCCTCGATCGCCTCCGGGCTTTTGAGAAAATGAAAGTGCAGTTGCCGCGGTTTGACGCTCTTGGGCCGCTTCGAAAACTCGTCGAGAATCGGCACGATCTTGCGCGCGAGTTTGTTTTCGGGGTCGTCGTATTCCTTCGCGCTGAGCGGATCCAGCTCCATATCGCGAGGCTGCACGACCGGATCGCACGCCGCCAAACGCCCAAGTTCCTTAACCTCGAGTTGCGTGAACTTCGCCTGCACCGGCCCGCGCCGCCCGATCATGTGAATCCGCCGAATCGCACTTTCGGCAAGCGCATCGAGCGCATACGCCGCGATATCGGTGCGCTTCAATTCGTCCGTAGTCTTCGCCAGGATGCGGCAAACGTCGACCGCGACATTGCCCTGGCCGATCACGACGGCGTCCTCGTGGCTCAGATCGAACACGCGATCGCAGTAGTCGGGATGCCCGTTGTACCACGCAACAAACTCGGTCGCCGTGTGGCTGCCGGGCAAGTCCTCGCCCGGAATGTTGAGTCGGCGATCGGTTTCAGCCCCGTGCGCGAAAATCACCGCGTCGAAGTGCGCGCGCAGTTCTTCGACCGACAGATCGCGCCCGATCGTCACATTCGCCCAGAGCCGGAATCCAGCGCGCGCGGCAATCTTCTCGTACACCTTGATTGCGCTTTTGATCTTGTCGTGATCCGGCGCGACCCCCAGCCGCACGAGTCCGTACGGGCACGGAAGCCGCTCGAACATGTCGACTTCGACGTGGAGGCCGGATTTGTAGACCGCCTCGGCTGCGTAGAATCCGCTCGGACCACTCCCCACGATCGCGACGCGCAAGGGCAACTCTGGTGTGCCCAGATTACTCATGTCGCTGTCTTTCGGGTTCAAGTTTGATACACGCCGCGAGGTGCTCCGGCGCGGCGTTGAAGAATATCGGCTCCCACGTTTTGCAGCGGGATTCCGCCACGGGACAGCGCGGATGAAACGGGCAACCCGACGGTGGATTCAACGGCGACGGCGGATCGCCCGGCAGAATGATGCGGCGGCGATGATCTTCGGCGGCGGGATCGGGCAACGGCACGGCGCTCATCAGCGCCTGCGTGTACGGATGCGCGGGATGCTCGAAGATGCGATCGGCGTCCGCGATTTCAACGATCTTTCCGAGATACATGACGGCGATACGCTTGGCGATGTGACGAACCACGGCGAGATCGTGGCTGATAAAAATCATCGTGAGGTGTTCGCGTTTGCACAGGTCCGCAATGAGATTAAGTATTTGCGCCTGCACGGACACATCGAGCGCGGAGACCGGCTCGTCGGCGATGATGAGGCGCGGCTTCAGCGCGAGCGTACGCGCGACCGCGATGCGCTGCCGTTGTCCGCCGGAAAATTCATGCGGATATTTGCGCATGAAGCGCGGCGCAAGGCCGACCGTCTCCATGAGTTCGGCCACGCGCTTGGGCAATTCTTTGCGCGTGGCTTTGCCGTGCGCGAGCATCGGCTCGGCCAGCGTCGCATAGACCGTCATGCGCGGATTCAGCGAAGCGTAGGGGTCCTGAAAAATAATCTGCGCATGTGGCCGCACCTCGCGCAATTCCCGCGCATTCATGTGCGTGAGATTCTTTCCTTCAAAGATGACCGCGCCGCTCGTCGGCGGAACAAGCTGCAAGATCGATCGAGCCAGAGTGGACTTACCGCAACCGGATTCACCGACGAGCCCCAGCACATCGCCCGGTTCGAGCGTCAGAGAAACGCCATCGACCGCGCGGACGATTCCACTCGGCCCCTTTTGCAGCAAGCCCTTGCGCATCGGGAAGTGCGTCTTCAGATCGCGCACTTCCAAGATCGGCGCGGTCATAGCACTGGGCCAATCATAGTTGCCCTGCCTGAACACGAAGACACGCGCTAGCATGGCTCCCGTGCTTCCCATCTCGCCCTATTCTTCCCATACTTCCCATAGCTCCCACGCCATCGCTCTCGTCAAGCTCCTCAAGCCCGGGAACGCGTTCGACACACATCGAAGCCGCATATGCGCAACGCGGCGTGAACGGGCAGCCCGTGAAGACGGTCGTAAGATCGGGCGGCACGCCCGGAATGGTGTAGAGCGTCTCGCCGCGCATTTGCCGCGACGGCAGGCTCGCCAGCAGCGCCTCGGTATAAGGATGACGCGGCTTCGCAAAGAGTTCGGCGGTCGTGGCCTCTTCGCAGATTTTCCCGGCATACATCACGAGCACCCGATCGCACGTCCCCGCGATGACGCCGAGGTCGTGCGTAATCAGGATCACGGCCATGCCCATTTCGCCTTGAAGCCGCTTGATCAGGTCGAGAATTTGCGCCTGCACCGTGACATCGAGCGCCGTGGTCGGTTCATCGGCGATGAGCAGTTCCGGACGCGTAATCAGCGCCATCGCGATCATGACCCGCTGGCGCATGCCGCCCGAGAACTCGTGCGGGAAACTGCGCATGCGGCGTTCGGCGTCCTGAATGCCGACCGCTTCCAACGCCTCCATCGCGCGAAGCCGGGCCTGGCGTTTCGGCACGCGCTCGTGGATGCGTAGCGGCTCCATCAGTTGCGCGCCGATCGTCATGTACGGATTGAGCGCCGTCATCGGGTCCTGGAATATCATGGAGATGCGTTTGCCGCGGATGCGCCGTTTCTCCGCTTCGCTCATCGTGAGCAGGTCAACGCCGCCGAACATCGCGCGGCCCGATTCAACGCGGCCCGGCGGCTGCGGAATGAGGCCGAGCAGCGTATAGCAGGAGACCGATTTGCCGGAGCCGGATTCGCCGACGATGCCAAGGGTCTCGCCCGGATCGACGGAGTAGCTGATACCATCGACGGCGCGTACAATGCCGTCGCGTGTGTGGAAGTAGGTGCGGAGATCGTCGACGCTGAGCAGGGCCATGAGACTCGGCGATTATACGGGACTGCGGTGACGATATTCTCCGCGATGAAGAACCGAGGGAAGTTTCGGGAACCCTCGGAGCGTTTAAGTCATAAGTGAGCATTCAACAAAATACGTCATTGCGAGGCCGCGTGCCTTCAAAGCCATACAGGCCAAGACAAGCGCGCGGTCGTGGCAATCTCGGAGGGTACATCATGCTAAGCCGGATCGTGGTCACGCCAGTTGTCGCGCTTGTCGGACTATTCGCGAGTGCGGTCGCGATTGCCCAGACCGTAGCCCTGAATCCGTCAGAGATCGTCGTCCGGCGCGTCGACGCAAGTGTGAGCGCGCAATTGACGGCGAACGGTGTCCCGCTCGCGCCCGACCAAGTCGAAAGCGTCAAGCTATACGTCGACAAGCACGACTACGACGAGATGTTCAGCGTCGCGAAGACGCCCGGCACGCTGACGTTCACGCCCACGATCGAAGTGGAAATCGGCGTGTACGAATTGGTCGTCGTGACTGAAGCAGGCACGGCCTACGGCACCATGCGGGTCACCCTTGAAGAGGACCCGGCGCTGCTCGAGAACCGCGCGCGTGCGCAGGGCATCACCGTCGACGAAATGCGCCGGCGGCTTGGGCTCGTCAACGCGGCGGGACGCGAAATGCTCGACATTGAACTGGCTCCCGCGTACTACACGGGGCAAGCGTTGGATATCGCGATGTCGCCTCAGGAAACGCGCGAATACCAATGGATCGTGAATGGAAACCCCGCGGCGTCGGGCCGTGGTCCCCACCGGTTTCACTATGTGTTCAAAGCGCCCGGCGAATACGCGATCGTATATCGCGAGTTTCAAAGGAACGAAACCATTGCAGAAACAAAATCGTCGACGACAGTGATCGACGAGCCCGTCGTGCCGTGGGAAGTGAAATCGCGTGCGCGGCTCTTCTTGCCGGGTCCGGCGGATTTCACCCACTACGAGTGGCGCGTGAACGGCGAGACGATCTCGCGACAGGCAACCCTTCGACATTCGTTTCAAGAACCCGGCAACTATTCGCTCGAATGCATCGCGTCGAGCACGGAACCGCAAGAGCGCTACCGCAAGATCACGTATAACGTCACCGTGAAATGAGCGCTCACCCGAGCGCGCGTCGTCCGCAAGCCTTGTCGCGGCAGCGTCCCGATTTTTGGGTCGTGGACGGCGGTCTCGCGACGGAACTCGAACGGCGCGGCGCGGACCTGCGCGATCCATTGTGGTCGGCCAAGCTGCTCATCGAAGCGCCGGAGCGCATACGCGAAGTGCATCGCGCCTATTTCGAGGCGGGCGCCGACGTGGCGACGACCGCGAGCTATCAAGCGAGTTTCGAGGGATTCGCGCAACGTGGAATCGCCGCGCGCGAAGCGGAAGACCTGTTACGTCTCAGCGTTCAGCTCGCGTGCGATGCGCGCAATGAATTCGAAAAATCGCACGGTCTGACGCGCGGATCTATCACGCCGATTGTCGCGGCCTCGATCGGATGTTACGGAGCGTCGCTTGCCGATGGCTCGGAATACCGCGGAAATTATGGCGTCTCGCGCGCACGGCTCATCGAGTTTCACGCCGCTCGGCTCGAAGTATTGGCGGGGTCGGGAGCCGATGTACTCGCGTGCGAAACGATTCCGAGCCGATTGGAAGCGCAAGTGCTCGCGGAACTGCTTTCGCGTCATGGCGACAAACCTGCGTGGATGAGCTTCTGCTGCCGCGACGACGAACACATCGCCGAGGGCGCGCCACTGTCCGAGTGCGTCGCGATTGCGCAATCCGCGCCCAATGTGTTCGCTGTCGGCGTGAACTGTACGGCGCCCCGGCACGTACAACCGTTGTTGGAACACGCCGCACGCGCGTGCGATCTCCCGCTCGTCGCGTATCCAAACAGCGGCGAACAGTGGGATGCCGTATCGCGCACCTGGAGCGAAACCGAAGCGTCGGACGACATCCCAACCCTCGCGCGATCCTGGCACGCAGCCGGAGCGCGACTCATCGGCGGGTGTTGCCGCACAACGCCAGAAACAATCCGGCGCATCCGCGGGGAGTTGAAAAGGGGTTCCTTGTAACGCCGCTTTTCAAGCGGCGAGTGTGTGAACTGTCGTCAACACCAGTGAAACGCGCCGCTGGAAAAGCGGCGGTACAAAAGCCGACGCGGAACTTAACTCGACTGCACCAAGCCCAACACCCGTTCCGCCTGATTCATGTGTCGCTCTTCGTGGGCGACGACGATAGCGAGCGCGTCGCGAAGACTATACGTGATAAAGCGCGCGACGGGAGACGTAACAACTGTCGCGCCTAAGTCGATGCCGTCAAGTCGCCGGATTGCTTCGACGAGCCTGCGTTGTTGCTCGTGCAAATCAACCACGACTTGCTCCGGTACCCTTTCAAGCGCCGGTCGGAATCCGCGCGGGGCTTTCGATTTGCGTTTTGTGTCGGGCCGCACGGTATCGAGCACGAGTTTGCCCCATATCGCCGGAAGAATCGGGAGGCGCTCCCAAAACATTTCGCGCTTCGATTTATCGGCGACCGCGGCAAAGATTTCGAAGTACGGCTCGTTCGATTTCCGCAAGTGATCGAAGCACTGCCCAATGCTCCACACGTCCGCCTGTGGGCTCCAGTTCAATTGCTCTTCGCTCAGCGAGGTGAACTGTTCGTGTATCCGGATTTGGATCAATAGGACGCTCTTGCCGAGCTCCATCAGAAACGGATTCGTCATCGCGGCCTACCCTCGTTTGAATTAAGTATAGGCGACGGGAGACTCGCGGAATTGTCAATTGCGGCAAACGTCCCACCACACGCTCAATTGGCCAGTAAGCCCCAGCAAATCGAGGTGGGTCGTGTCGATGTCGGCCACGCCGTAGTCCGCTTGGCCTTTGTCCGCGTCTTCGCAAAAATAGTTTGCGACGTGCACCGCCGTGAGCGGCATGACGTGGCCGTCGTCGTCGTCGCCGTTTCGCTGTGTCGGCACGGACGACGGATAGTAGTGCCACGAAATGGCTTGCACCACGGCATCGGGCAGGCCCCAGAGATCGAGCAGGTAACCGCCGATTTCCGCGTGCGTCGCGCCGAAGAGTTCTTTCTCGGCGGTCACGATGGCGCAGGACTTTTCGCGCGCATACGCAAGGACCCGATTGAATTCGCCGGGCAATTGCGAGGCCAGAATCAGGATGCCGATATCGTGCAACAGTCCCGCGGTGTAGGCATCGTCGATGAGATTTTGCGGGCGGCCTTCGATTTCCATGATGTTCTTCGCGTATTGCCCGACCGTGAGGCCGTGTTGCCAGAGTTCGTCGAGGCTGAACCCTTTGACCATCGGGCGATCTTTCGCCTGCGAAAACATCTCCGCCATCAGCACGAAGCTTTTGAGATTCTCGAGGCCGAGGCACGCTGCGGCGTGCGCGATATTCGAGATGCGCGTTTGGGGGCCCGTATGCGCGTTGGCAATCTGGAGCACCTTCGCGCTGAGCCCGGGGTCCTTCGCGATGATTTTCCCCACGCGATCCATCGAAGGCTCGGGCGACTTGATCTCGTTCATGATTTCCCAATACACGACGGGCACGGAAGGCAACACGCCCATGCCCATCAATGCATCGCGCAACGTGCATCCGTCGAGCCGGCTTGTAAGCGAGAGCGCGCGGGAAAGCACCGCGCGCAAATGATGCGGGTCGCAGGGCTTCGC
>JBGTJY010000069.1:0-3347 GCA_041744855.1 Candidatus Hydrogenedentales bacterium | reverse complement strand
TCCCCGGACTACAATCCATCAACTTCTTCGTTTTATACCAAGAAGTTCATCCCTCCAAACTGTCGTCCCCGCAGGCTCGCCATTCATGGCGCGTAAGCGGGGACCTCCTCACTCCAGCAACTCTCCGCGCCTCTGCGTCTCTGCGCGAGTTTCTCAGGTGCTTCGGTCGCAACTCCCCATTCGTGAAAATTCGTGCCATTCGTGGCTACAATCCATCAATGCCCCTCCCAGCCGTTCGCCCTCTCGATGCCTTCCCCTTCGAAAACTCGGGCGCGAAATACGTCTGCCTCAGCGATCCCACCGGACTCATCGAAGATCAGCTCATCCTCTCCCCCATGGCCTATCTCGTCGCCACGGGACTAAACGGCTCCCGCGAACTGCCGCACGTCCAGCAACACGTCGCCCGGCTGACCGGCGGCGTACTCATCCCCACCGATCAACTCCTCGAACTCGTGCAACGTCTCGACGATCACGGCTTCCTCGATACCGAAACTTTTCACGCGCGGCGGCGCGAAGTCGAGGCCGCGTTTCGCGCACGCCCCGCGCGTCGGGCGCATCTCGCCGGCAAGGCATACTCCGACGATCCCCACGCGCTCCGCGAAGCAATCGATCGCCTATTCACCAAACCCGACGGTCCCGGCGCGCCAGCGGAGAACGTCCCCGCGGAGAACAACCCCAACGGAGCCGCGCACCTGCCCGGACTAATCGTGCCCCACATCGACTACGGCCGCGGCGGTGTCGGTTACGCGCACGGTTACCACGAACTCGCGCGGCATGCGCGGCCCGATACCGTCATCGTGTTCGGCGTCGCGCACGTCGCCGAGCCCGCGCCATTCATCCTCACGCGCAAGACATTCGAGACGCCGCTCGGCGCAATGGAAACCGATAAGGAATGCCTCGACCAATTGGAGGCCGCGTGCGCATGGGACCCGTATGCCTTCGAACTGACGCACCGAACCGAACACTCGGTCGAGCTGCAAGCCGTCATGCTCGCGCGCTTTCTGGGTCCGGAGACGCGCATCGTCCCCATTCTGTGCTCGATGTTCCCCGATGAATCCCGCGCCAGCGATCCAGCGTCAGACCCCGGCGTCGCCGCATTCCTCGACGCCTGCGCGCAATACGTCGCCCACTCCGGCAAACGCGTGACCGTCCTCGCCTCGGCCGATCTCGCGCATGTCGGGCGGCGTTTCGGCGACGACTTCGACATCGACGACGGCGTCATCGCCGCCGTGAACGCCCGCGACAGCGAAGACATGGCGCACGCCCACGGGATCGATGCCGCCGAATTCTATCGCTCGGTCATGTCGGATCGAAACGCCCGCAAAGTCTGCGGCGTCAATTGCATCTACGCCGCGCTCAAAACCCTCGAAGGCCGCGCCACTCGCGGCACCCCGCTGCACTACGGCTACGCGCCCGATCCCGCGGGCGGCATCGTGTCCTTCGCCACTGTCGCACTATATTGAGGGCTCAGAATTGCCGCTCGTACTTTTCAGGCGGCGGCGCGTCATCGAGATCGATCCAGTAACTCTCCTGGTCCGTGCGCTTCAGTTGCAATCGATCGCGCCCTGCCAGCCGCTGCGCGATCCCGATCGGCGTCAACACCGCGAAGTACACCAGGGCGATCACGACGCGGCTCATGATGTTGCCCATGACGAACGCAATGCCCATCCACGCCCAGTAGAACGGCAAAGCCACCCGCGTGCCCGTCAAGCCAATCGCGCCGACCACAAACGCCGCGCTCACGCAAACGATCGCCGCCGTCTCCACTCCGCGCCACCAAAACAGCGCGCCAATCAGCAGGAAGCCAGTCAGAAAGACTGCGCCAAAACTCCGCAACTGTTTCGGCCCAGGATGCCAATCGATTCGCACAAGAGACATATCAAGAGGAATGGTAACAGAACAACGCTGCGGCACGGCCCACAATTTGATCGAGGCGATACTTCCACATACCCTAAAACTTCGCAGAGGGACTGGGGCCGCGAGAAAAGTCCCCCTTCGAAGGGGGATTTAGGGGGATGTAGCGTGCGTCACGAGTTCTTGGAAGGTCTCGCAAGCAGTAGCCTCTCCGTGATTTCCGCCCGCCGCGATCTCGCCGCACTCACGCTCGCCGCCCTCCTCATCCGCCTCGCCTATCTCTTCATCGTCCGCCCCGTCATCGACACCGCCGACGCCATTCACTACGTCACGATGGCGCAACAATTCGCCGCAGGCGAATTCCTCCGCTTCGACGAAAACCTCCCGATCCTCTACTCGACCCTCGGTGCCATGGTCCATCTCGCCGTGCCCAATTGGGAATGGTCGTTCTGGGTCGTCTCCCTCGCCGCGTCGACTCTGACCGTCATTCCCGTGTATCTCCTCGCGCGCGAATTGCACGGCACACCCGCGGCCCGACTCGCCGCCGCGTGCGTCTGCGTATGGCCGTGGCTCGTCGATTACGCCACGCGCATCGGACCCGAATCGCTCGCGACATTCCTGTGGTTGCTCGGCGCGTGGCAACTCTTTATGGCCGTCGAACGGGGCCGATGGTTCGTCGTCGCCGCGACGCTCACCTTCTTCGCCCTGCACCTGACGCGCCCCGAGGGCACGTTCCTCCTGCTCGCCGCGCCGATCTGCGCCTTAGTCCTCGCGTATCGCCGCGGACCCCTCGCAATGCGCCGCGCGGCGATACTTCTCGTCTCGTGTGTCGCGTCGCTCGTCCTTTACGCAATCGCGATGCGCTACGTCGTCGGTACCTACACCGTCAGCTATCGCGCACCCATGAGTGGCGACCTGTTAGACTATCTCAACCGTGGCGCATTCGAAGGGGCCCGAACGTTCATGCGCCTCTTTGCCAACGTCCTACCCGTCATGCTCGGCCCCGTCCTACTCCTCTTTCTCGGCATCGGACTCTACCGCGATTGGCCGCCCCGCGCCCCAAGAATCGTCGCCATGCTCGCAATCCTCTGCGCCGTGCAATGGGGCCTCACCGTCCTGAACTTTTCCCCCGCCCCGCGCTACATCATGCCCGTGATCATCGTGCTCGCGATGTGGTCCGCGCACGGCGCGATCGCTGCCGGAGAACGCCTCGCAGCGTCACGCCCCCGATTCGCGATGGCCCCCGCCGCGATCGTCCTCGCAAGTCTCCTCGCCGGTCTCGCCGCCACCGTTTTGCCGGAAATCGTCGGCAATCAACCCAGACTCCCCCGCGAATACAAACTCGCCGGCAATTGGATGCGCGAAAATCTCGAGCCCGGCTACATCATTTGCCGAAAACCCCAAGTCGGCTTTTACGCGGACATGCCGACGACGGGTCCCGCCGCCGAACACACCCCCGCAGATGTGATCGCGCACGCCCGCGAAATCGGCGC
>JBGTJY010000068.1:0-8168 GCA_041744855.1 Candidatus Hydrogenedentales bacterium | reverse complement strand
ATGGACTCCCACACATCTTTGACCGCAACTAAAAATTCTTCATCTAGACCAGGCCGTTCTGCGTAGTACCACGCTGCGATGCGAGCAACATCCAGCTCCGCGACTGATGCGACTGTAAGCTTGATGACTCAGTTCTTCCTTAACGTTTCTAAGTGTTGACGGATTCGCGACAGTGCCTCTTCCCAGGGTACGCAGTCCTCAGGATGGGCCTGAATATGCGCGATTCGCCTCGCGAGCTCTGCTTCCCACGCCGGAGATAGCTCGAAATCATCGCCTTCGGTAGATACGCTCTCACATAGCCTGACGGCGAGTTCAATGCGTTCCTTCGCCGGAAGCGCCAATAGTTCGGTGAGTTGTTCGTACTTCATCGATTGACATGCCCTCAGTGATTGAACAGGAACTCTTTGCTGGAAAGTATAGCCCACGACAAATCCTCGAGCGCGGCGCGGCGTTCATCTCCGGTGAGGCCGTGGAGCCATTCCATGGCTCCCGCGCGTTCCGTATCGGTGGGGTATCGGGAGAGCGCGCGCGCGTAAATATCGTCAATCGCCGTCTCAATGGGCGTGGTGTCCATTGATAGTTGCGCTAGGAGCGATTTCTCTCCGCGAAGTTTTTTGTTGAGCGTGTCGCCGTTGGCCACGTGCAGCGCCTGCGCGATGTTTGGGTCGTCGGTGCGCTCGCAGGAGCAGGTCTGGATGCGCTCGGGACGGCCAAAGGCGGAGAGGAAGTATGAGCCGACGCGCGAATCGGGCAATTGCAACGCGCGGAAACCTTCGGGATATCCGTCGAACGACGTGGGCACGCCGCTCACCTGCGAATAGGCATCGAGAATGACCTCCGCACTGAGCCGGCGCACGATGTAGTGCGAGTAATACGCGGTATCCGGTTTCGCGGGATCGGCCGGAGCGGAGGTACGTTGATACGCGGCCGAATTCATAATCGTCCGCATGAGCGCCTTGAGGTCGTATTGGTTCTCCGCGAGGTGCGCCGCGAGCGCATCCATCAGCGCGGCGTTCGTCGGCGGATTGGTGAGACGCAGGTCATCCTCGGGTTCGACCAGGCCGCGGCCCATGAAATTCTTCCAGACGCGATTGACAATGGCCCGCGTGAAGTACGGATTGTCGGGCGACGTGACCCACTGCGCGAGATGGGCGCGGCGATCGTCATCCGTCGCGGTATCAATCTCGGGCGCATCGAGCGGCTTCGGCGGAAGCGGACGCCCCGTGCGCGGATGAGGCACTTCACCGAACACGGCGGGCAATACTTCCGTGTCTCCGCGATCGCCGTTTTTCAGCTTCACGCGCGCGAACAGATTCGCCATGCCGTAGTAGTCGTTCTGCGTCCATTTCTCGAGCGGATGATTGTGGCAACGCGCGCATGTAATCGACATGCCGAGGAATGCTTGCGAGGTCGTCTCGGTGAGGTCGATCTTCTCCTTGTGCATCACGAAATAGTTGGCCGCGCCGTTCTCGCGCGTGCTGCCGGTCGCGGTGAGAATTTCGCGCGCGAATTGATCCCAGGGCTTGTTCGCCTCCACGCTGTCGCGGATATACCGATAGAACGCAGACATCTCCTCGCGTTGCGGCAAATTCTTGGAAGAGACCAACAACAGATCGGACCATTTGTACGACCAATAGTCGACAAATTCCGGACGTTGCAGAAGGGTGTCGATGAGGCGAGCGCGCTTATCAGAAGCGTTATCCAAGACGAACGCAAACACTTCCGACGGACGCGGAAGCGTTCCAATCGTATCGAGGTAGGCGCGGCGAACGAATTCCGTGTCGCTGCAAGACCCAGCCGGCGGAATTTGCAGTTGCTTCAGTTTTTCGATCACCAAGTCGTCGATAAAATTATTCCGCGTGGCTGCGGCGAATTGCGCGTCGGGCACAACGTCGGCATACGGCGCCGAGACCTGCGCCGTCGCGACTTTGCTCGCGTACCAAACTGAAATCGACGCGCCGCCGGGTCCCATGACGCTGACGACGCCATCTTCGCCGACCAGCGCGACCGCGTCATCCGTCGTGTCGTACTTGGCCCAACGCGTTACGTCCGCATGCGAGCCGTCGGAATAAAACGCGGTCACGGCAAGCGGCGACAGCGCATCGGGAGTATCCCCGACTGCGACGGTGCCCGGCGTGACTTCAATGCGCGTTACGACCGGATCGTCCGCGCTCGGTCCCGGCGCGCCCGCCATCAACCACTCGAGCAGAACGCGGTACGGTTCGGAATCCTTCGTGAATCGCTCGCCGCCCTCGTGGGCTACGGATTGCGTAGGCTTGAGGAGTATCAAACTTTGATCGGGCTGCGCTAGGTTCACGCGGCGGCCATTCGCGTGGCGCGTAATCGCGTCGTAGTCAGACTCGTGATCGAATCCACGAAGCGACAGCCCAAATCCGTTTTGTCCCGCAGCCGCCCCATGACACGCACCGGTATTGCAACCCATCTTGAAGAGGATGGGCTGAATGTCGTTGCGGAATGATGGCAAAGCGTCCGCCGCATGCGATGCGTGCGCTATCACGAGTAAGAGAATAGGAATACCTGGAAACGTCGGACTCATGTCGGCTTGCTACTCCGTCGCAGATCGTCAATTGAATTCACTTTGCCGCAGCTCGCCTTCGAAGCGCCCCATATCACAAAGGCGAAAAACGACACCATCAAGATCAACCAAAGTATAAAACCGAAGATGAAGACTTCAGTCCCCCAGAGATCGCTGAGATGGTCGATAACAAAAGAAACGAGGTTAATAAGCCCCGCGAGCACCATCACCGCCGAGGTCCGTTTCGCGAGCCCCGGCCGCTCCAACGTGGAATCTATGAATTTGTGTTCCACAAGGAACACCATTGCGAGTCCCAAAAAGTGCAACCCGACCATTGCCGCAAGAAACGGAAGTACGGACTCATCGAAACGGATAGAGGCATAGAGCACCGCAAGCGCAAGGACGAACATGTAAACGAAGACGATGCCAGCGACAAATCGCCTTCCATTTGGTCGTTCCATCATTCAAACTCCGAAAGCCGCCGTTTTCTTGATCTGTGCCAATCTGTGCAATCTGTGGACAGCCTTACAATGTATTCTAAACTAAAGAGTCGTTCCCATTCGTCCCCAATTGGAAGTGAAACGACACCGAAATGTCCGATACCCGCATAGCTTCCGATAACGCACCGTGGCCGTGCTCGTGTGGCCGGTGGTTTATTCCCCGTCCTGTCGGCCAGATTAATTGGTATTTCTCTTACACTCGTGTAGAACTCGCCGCGCTTCGTATCGTTTGTTTACGCGCCCGCCATTTTCCCTATCGGCGAGCCGCCTGACGGTAAAACACCCTATCTCGAAATGTGCAAGATGCTGGGCACATAAGTTAACGCGGTTTGGCATCCATCTTAACTCTGCGTAAAAACTTGCCACCTCTGTGGCACATGGATTGCGCAAGCCAGAGGACCTCGGGACCGCATAGTGCAAACCCGGGATAGATTAACGAGGTGACAGGTCATGGCTCAGGCGAATCAGCAAAAGGACCAAGACAAGAATCGCGGACAGGGGAGCGGTCAGGGTCGCGGACAAGGTGATCAAGGCGGCTCAAAAGAACGCCAACAGAACGACCCACAGCGCGGTCAGGGCGGCCAAGAGCGTGGTCAGGGCGGCCAGGAACGTGGACAGGGTGGTCAAGAGCGCAAACAGGGCAGCCAAGAGCGCCAACAGCAACAGGGCGGCCAAGAGCGCGGACAGGGTGGTCAGCAAGGCCGCAAACAAGACGACGACGATAACGAAGAATAGTCCCGCCGCCCGCAGCGCTACTTCCTAGCGAATCGTGGCGCATTCCGATCAAACGGGATGCGCCACGTCTTCATGCGACAACTCGGCGCGCCGCCACATCTCCGCGCCAAAATTATCTCTGATGTTCGGCTTGGGTTTGCGTCACGCTGTATTTTTTGTGAAATCGGTGGAGGTCTCGCCGCTTCACGTTACGGTGCGCGCATGGGGCATCACGAAATAGATCAAGCCCGCCAACAGCAGTAACAGCCCCAGGCAAGTCCAGTACGGCAGCAGCGGGTGCAGCGTATAGAAGGCCGAGCCGATCATCGGCCCCAGCATGAAGCCGAAGCCTTGCGCGGAGGTATTTACGCCTGCCGCGCGGCCCTGTTCGTGCGCGCCTGCCGCCATGCTCAGCGCGGCGATGTTGCCCGGCATCATCATCCCCTGGCCCAATCCGAAAAAGGCCATCGCGATCACCAGCATCGGATATTGGTGTGCGGTTACAAGGATTGCCACGCCGACGATTGCGATTGGCGCGCCCACTCTTAGCAATCGCCCCGGCGCCCAACCGAGCCGCCGGACAACGAACATCTGCGCGCAGACCGAAGCGACGGCCGAAGCCATTAACGCGACGCCGACGCGTTGCGCCGTAGTCTGCGCGTCGAGGCGGAAGGTATCCTGAAAGTAGAATCCGCTCGCTTGCTGCAGCGCCGACATGGTGCACATCACGATGATGGACACGACGAGAAATGGGACGTAAATCCGCAGTCCGCCGTTTTTCGGCTGCTCGCCGAACGCGTGACGGTGGCGCACGGGCTCAGGCGCGCGGCGCAGCGTGACCACCAGCGACACGAGTGACAGCGCAATCACCGCGTAGAACGGAAACACGAGGCTGACCGTAGAGAACAGCGCCGCCAAGGCCGGACCCGTGATCATTCCCAAGCCCATCGACACGCCGAAAATCGCCATGGCACGCGTGCGTTCCGCGACGGAAGTGACGTCCGCGATGTAGGCCTGCGACGCCGGGAAAATGCCGCTTATACACGCCGTGAACAATGCGCGAAAGAAGACCAGCGCGACATACGTGAACATCAGCGGGATCATGCCGGACAAGCGGAGTTGGATCGTCAATGCGAAGAGCAACGTGGTAATGCCGTACGCACTCTGTCCAAAGAGAATCACGCGGCGCCGGCCCCAGTGTTCGCTGCGCGCGCCCCACCACGGCGCCGTAATCATGAACACGAACGCCGAGACCGTCGCAATCGACCCGATCTGAATTTCGCTCAGGCCCAGTTCGCGCCCCAACGGAGGCAACACGGCGAACACAAACGAATTGCCCACTCCGCCGACAAACACCCCCAGCCCAATCGCGAACAACGCGGACCTCGGCCGGGCGGGCGGGAGCGGTTGTGATGAATCCATGGGATCCTTTGGGGCGAGCAGTGAGTTGGGACGCGAAGAGGCGGCGAACGTATTTCCTAACCGGGTCTATGCGCAGGGAACGGCAGAGTATAGACCACCCCGCTTCGTGGACTGCGCAGGCGGAAGCCTGCACTACAAAGAAACTCAACGTGGACTGCGCAGGCTGTAAGCCTGCACTACAAGAAACTGAGATGTCTTTGTATTGCAGCCATCCTGGCAGCGCTTGCCGATCTTTGCGCGTGTTTGCCGCCTATGTTAAATTTTCTTGTTCCCGCTCGGTTGTGTGCGGGTCTGGGGAGGGTTTCGATATGGATATGACCGACGTTATCGAGTTCGTCAAGGAATACAAATTCTGGTTCGCCGTCGCGATTCCTTTCGTCGTGGGGATCATCGTCATAAAGGTTCTCAGTTAGTGCGCGCATCAGCCGCCCATTCGCGCGCATGAATCCGCTCGTACTCGTCGCCTACGCCGTTTTCTCCCTGCTCCTCATTGGCGGGGGAATGCTCTACGACGAAACGTCTTTTGACTTCGGCCTATTGGTCTTCGATAGCCTCGTTCTCTTTCTGTCGCTCGCCGTATTCCTTGGATTTCTTCGGAAACGCCTGAGCACGCCGATCCAAATCCTCGTCGGCATGATCGCCGGGGCACTTGCCGGGTGGGCGCTCAACGCCGCGGGCCGCGGCGAATTCGTTACCGACTACCTCGGGATTTTCGGCGACCTCTTCCTGCTTTCGCTCAAGATGGTGATCGTCCCGCTCGTGTTCGTTTCCGTATTGCTCGGCGTTGCCGCGCTCGGCGACATCCGTAAACTTGGCACCGTCGGTGTCAAAACGCTCATCTACTTCATCTCGGCCACGTCCGTTGCGATTGTTATCGGCCTCATCGGAGTGAACCTTATTCGGCCCGGTGTCGGACAAGAGGACCTGATCACGCAACTCGAATCGGCCTCCGAACCCGACCCCGCTACCGACGCAGAAGTGATCGCAGAGGAATCAAAACTATCTACGGGCAAGGCGATTCAGGAGGTCGTGCTCCCGCAGTTCCTCCAAAGCCCCATTCGCACGGACGACGTGGGCGTTCCCATTCTCGCAATAATCACATTCGCCATCCTGCTCGGCGCCGCGTTGATGGTCGATGCCACTGCCTCGGCCCCGCTGATCAAAGTCTTTGAAGCGATCGACAAGGCCATGATCACGCTCGTAATGTGGATCATGATCCTGGCGCCCCTCGGCGTGTTCGCGCTCATGGCCGAGGCGATCTCCGTACTCGGAATTGGCTACGTCCAGCAACTCGCGCTCTACGGGCTCACCGTCATCCTCGGTCTCGTCCTCCATTTCTGCGTCCTCGTGTTCTTCGCCGTTCCCGTGCTCGGCGGCATCCCCGCGATGAGGTACCTCCGCGGCATGGCCCCCGCGCTGCAAGTCGCCTTTACGACATCCTCCAGTTCCGCGACGCTCCCCGTCAGCATGAAATGCGCGATCGATCGCGTCGGCATCGACAAGGAGATCGTCCAATTCGTCGTGCCGATCGGTACCACCGTGAACATGGACGGCACGGCGCTCTACACCTCGGTCGCGGCGTTGTTCGTCGCGCAGGTCTATGGCCTCGAAATGACACTGGCCGATCAACTCATGATTTTCCTCACGGCGAACGTCGTATCCATCGGCACCGCCGGCATCCCGGGCGCGAGCCTCGCGCTGATGACGATCATCTTCGCCGCGGTCGGCATCCCCGTCGAAGGCATCGCGCTGGTTGTCGGACTCGACCGCCTGCTCGACATGTGCCGCACGACCGTGAACGTTGTCGGCGATAGCGTGTGCGCGGCAATCGTTTCACGGTCCGAGAACAAGCGGGCCGCGGCCAGCACGGCATGAATCGAGACCGATCTTGAACCGCCCGGAACTGATCTATATTTCCGATCCGATGTGCTCGTGGTGTTGGGGATTCGCGCCTGTGATGGAAGCAATCCGCCGCGATTTCGGCGACGTGCTTTCCATCGAGCCCGTGATGGGGGGATTGCGGCCAGGCACGACGGAACCAATCGGCGCACAGTGGCGCGATACGTTGCTGCACCATTGGCACGAAGTGCACGCAGCGTCCGGCCAGCCATTCGATTTCACGTTCCCGCTCGGCGAGAACTTTGTCTATGACACCGAACCCGCCTGCCGCGCCGCCGTGACGGTACGGACCATCCAACCCGAATCCGCGCTAGCTTACATCGAATCCATGCAACGCGCCTTCTATGCCGAAGGTCGTGACATCACGACGCCGGACGTGCTCGCGGAACTGGCGGGGTCGCGAGGGATCGTCGGCGCGGAATTCGATCGTCTATTCGACTCCGATGAAATGCGCCAGAAAACGACCGCCGATTTCGTCCGCGCGCGCGGCATGGGCATTACCGGTTTTCCCGCGGCGGTACTCCGAAACGGAAAGCGGCTGAAGCTCCTCACCTACGGCTACCTGCCTTACTCGGAGCTGAAGCCGCGTGTCGAATCGTGGATCGCCGCGGAAGCGTAGATTTCGATCTTCATCGCGCGATGGCTATACTCACGGGCTCTTGGCAATGGGGTACTACTGTACTCCCGGGTTTTCGAACGAAGAAGGACTATCATGAGCGGCATCATTTCCTATGGGGCGTACATCCCCTTTAATCGGTTGCAGCGGGGTACCATCGGCAAGGCGTTGGAGACGCGCGGTGCCAAGGGCGAGCGGGCTGTTGCGAGTTATGACGAGGACGCCGCGACGATGGCCGTCGAGGCAGCGCGGAATGCGCTGGGCTCGAGCGCGCGCGATGCGATTCGCAACTTGTATTTCGCTTCGACGAGCGCGCCGTATCAGGAAAAGCTCAACGCGGCCACAGTCCACGCCGCGCTCGAGTTGAGTCCCACTACGCGCGCGCTCGACACGGGCGGTTCGGCTCGGGCTGGACTCGCGACGTTGCTCACCGCGGCGGATTCCGCGGCCACGAGTCTCGTGACGATGGCGGACATCCGGC
>JBGTJY010000067.1:0-2323 GCA_041744855.1 Candidatus Hydrogenedentales bacterium | reverse complement strand
GCCTTGCGCGTCCGTGGCGATGATCCACGTTTGCGTGGTCGCGTCGGACTCTGCATCGTTGTGCGCGGCGGCGATGACATATCCGGCGCCGGAAATGTCAGCGCAAAGTGCGGCCGCGAACTCGTTCAGGTCCGTGCCCATCGTGCGCGCCCAGATCTGTTCGCCATTTTCGTCGAGACGCAAGAGCAGCATATCCTCGCCGCCCGCGCCGTAGGACATCGTGGTCGCGAGGATCGTGAAACCGTCGCTCAAGAGGAGGCCGCGCGGCGAATCCCACAAATGTCCGCCGTAGGTTTTCGACCACTGGGTGGCGCCGTTCGCATCGAGCTTGAATAACACGATGCTCTCGCTCTTGTCTTTGCCGGACCATGCGGGCACTTGTTTGTCTTCCGTCAAGTATCCCGCGACCAACGCGTAGCCGCCGTCCGCTCTCACTCGCGCGTGCACGGACTCCGGATTGATGAAACCGGGCGCTTCGACTTCGAATTTCGACACGAGTTCGCCCGATGGGCTGACGACCATCAACACAGGTTTGCCGTCATTCTTGTTGAGTTCGCCGATCGTGCCGGCGGCGAGATAATTTCCGTCGTTCAGCCGCGCGACCGAATTGACGAACTGATCGCCTTCGCCGCCGATGGAATGTTGCTCGAGCGCGGCGCCAGCGTTGTCCGCCTTGACGAGCAACAGGTTCATGCCCTCGCCACCCTGGAAAGTCCGGCCAAAAATGAGCAGCGTATCGTCCGCGAGCTGATCAATCGCGATGCCCACGTCGGTGCCGGATGCGCCGTAGGTCTGCGTCCATTGTTCCGCGCCGTCCGCGCCGGTTTTCACGACCATCATGTCGCCGCTGAAATCGTCGTAGGACGAAGTCTGCCCGACCAGTAGGTATCCGCCGTCGGACGCGGGCGCGACGTTGAGCCCGAAGTCGCGGCTCGATCCGCCGTAGGACTTGCGCCATTTCACCGAGCCATCCGCGGCGAGAAGAGTGAGCGTGGCGTCGATGCCGTTTTCTTCCGTGACAAGCCTGCCGGCGACGACGTATCCGTTTTTCGTGGCGATTATTGCCGCGGGTTGGTCCGCGTTATCGACGCCGATTTCCGCGACCCACGGCGACGCCGCGGCAATTGGCTCGTCAATTTCCGGCGGCGCAGCGGCGGAGGGTTGCGCGGGTTTTGGATTCGAGCATGCGGCGAGCAAGAGAACCAAGCCGACGATGAGCGCGAAACGAGATGGGAAACGCGTGCGCATGAGGAATCTCCTCTAGGCCGATAGCATCGGAATCATAGCATTCTCGCGACGACTTCGTACGCGGACTTCGTAGTCGGGTATGGTCTGCTTCGATATACTGAAAGCTTCATCGAAAATACTGGGCGTACCATCGAAAAAGCATTGGGAGTGGAATCATGTCGAACACGGCTGGGGCGATTGAATACGCGCGTGCGCATCGGGGCGAACACCTCGCGCAATTGCAGGAGCTGTTGCGCATTCCGAGCGTTTCGACCTTGCCCGAACACGCGGGCGACGTGCGGCGCGCGGCGGAATGGTTGCAGGCGGAACTCCAGCGGCTGGGGATGACGCGTGTGGAGATCATGCCGACGGGCCGCCATCCCATCGTGTACGCGGAATGGCTCGGCGCGCCGGGCAAGCCGACCGTGCTCGTCTACGGGCACTATGACGTGCAGCCCGTCGATCCGATCAACGAGTGGAGGAATGACCCGTTTTCGCCGACCGTCGAGGGCGATTACCTCGTGGCGCGGGGCGCGTCGGACATGAAGGGCCAAATCTTCGCGCAGATTAAGGCGGTCGAGGCATTGGTCAAACAGGGCGAACCGCCGGTGAACATCAAGTATCTGCTCGAGGGCGAGGAGGAAATCGGTTCGCCGAGCCTGCCGAAATTCATCGACGAGCACAAGGATTTGTTGCGCGCAGATTTCGTGCTGAATTGCGATTCGGGTATTCAGTCGCCGGACTTGCCGAGTATCACGTATTCGTTGCGCGGCTTGGCGTACTTTGAACTCGAAGTGCGCGGACCTAGCAAGGATTTGCACTCGGGTCTCTTCGGCGGCACCGTGCTGAATCCCGCGCAGGCGTTGTGCGAGCTCATCGCCGCGATGCACGACCGCGACGGCCGCGTGACGCTGCCGGGATTCTACGACAAGGTGCGCCCGCTCGACGGGGAGGAGCGCGCGGCGTTGGCCGAGGTGCCGTATAGCGATGCGGAATGGTTCGGCATGACGGGCGCGCCCGCGTTGTGGGGCGAGAAGGGCTATACGACCGTTGAACGCATCGGCGCGCGACCCACACTCGAGATCAACGGCATCTG
>JBGTJY010000066.1:0-4322 GCA_041744855.1 Candidatus Hydrogenedentales bacterium | reverse complement strand
GCCGACGACGACGCGCGCGGCATGGACAGTTTTTTTCGTTTGACGCTCGGCGAGGATGGCCTCTACAAGATTTGGATTGCCGATCATTTGCGGCGCGGCGGACCAACGTTCGCGTATCGCGTTGAAGTGACGCCGATTGTGCCCGCGTTTTCGTTCAACGCGGTGGAAAACGATCCGGCGCTGCTCGCGATTCCGCAAGGTGGACGTGCGATGCTGCTGCTCGGCGTCGCGAAGGCCGATTTCGACGCAGACATTGCGCTGAGTTTCGAAGGGTTGTCGGAAGGCGTGACCGTGGAGCACGGGCCGTTGTTGCAAGGGCAGCCGCGCATTCCCGTGATTTTTCAGGCGACGGCGGAGGCGCCGGTTGCGGGCGCGCTCGTCGACGTGAAGGGAACTGCAGGCGAAATTTTGGGCCGATTCGATCAGCGCATCATGATGGTGGAAGGGCGCAACCAAGTCGTGTTTCTCGATCAACCGGTCGACCGTCTCGCAGTCGCCGTGACGGAGCCCGCGCCATTTTCGATTCAGGTGAAAGAGACGCGCGTGCCGGTCGTGCGCGGCAGCAATAAATATTTGAAAGTCGTCGCGACGCGCGCCGAGGGTTTCAACGAGCCGATCAACTTGCGCATGCCGTTCTTGCCGAACGGATTCGGCGGGGGCACCGCGACGATCGCGCCGGATACAAGCGAGGTCGACATTTTGATTGAGGCGACCAGCGGCGTGCCGGAAGGCCCTGTGTCGATTATCGTCCAGGGCGAAAGCGCGGGCTGGAAAGTCTGCACGCCCGCCGCGCCGATCGAAGTGACAAATCAGTGGGTGCAATTCGCGGTGACGCCGCTTGAGATCGAGCAGGGACAGACCAAGGAAATCTCTGTGGCCGTGACGCAGAACCTGCCGTTTGAGGGAACATTTAATGCGGAGTTGGGACGCTTGCCGAAAGGCGTTACGTCGACGCCGCAGCCTTTCACGAAAGATACGACTGAGTTGAAGTTTCCGTTGATCGTGGCGGCGGATTCGCCAGCGGGCAAGCACGATAGCCTGTCGGTGGATTCGGTGCTGGTGGTGAATGAGGAGCCGATTCGGCATTTGTCGGGCGGCGCGGAGTTGAAAATTTTTGAGCCGCTGCCGGCGGAATTGGCGCAGGCAGTGATAGCGGAGCCTGTGCCTGAAGCGGCGGCGGAAGCAGCGCCCGAGCGGAAGACGCGGTTTCCGGGGAGTCAATGATGAGTGCACTACTTGTACCGCCGCTTTTCAAGCGGCGAGCTCGTTTCGAGTCGCTACGCAGCCACACGCGCCGCTTGAAAAGCGGCGGTACCCGGGGCGCGCTTGTTCTCGTCGCTCTCGTGTCGGCGGCCGTTCTTTCATTCCCGCGCAGGCGGGAATCTCTCGATAATTTCGGCGCTCAGTTCATTCTGGAGATTCCCGCCTGCGCGGGAATGACGGTTAGGGCGGTGATGACGATGCTGGCGATGGCTGCGTTGTTCTCAAGCGCGGCTCACGCGCAGTCCCTTTCCGTTTTTCCGCCCGCGATTCAACTCGACAATGGCCGTGACACGCAGCGCGTGATTGTCGTGTTGACGCGTGAGGACGGCGTGACGGTTGACGTGACGGCGCAGTCGCAGGTGGCGATCGAACCTGCGGGGATTGCCGCGTGGCGCGAAGACTTCAAAATGATTCCACAGACCGATGGCGAAGGTACCGTTACGGTCACGTACGAGGCCATGAGCGCTCAAGTGCCTGTGCGCGCGGCGAACATCGCGACTGACCCGCACATGAGTTTCCGGAACGACATCCAGCCCGTGCTCATGCGCGCCGGATGCAACGCGGGGGCGTGTCATGGCGCGGCCTCGGGTAAGAACGGTTTCGCGCTTTCGCTATTTGGCTATGATCCGGGCAAGGACTACTTGAATCTTACGCGCGACGCACGCGGGCGCCGCATGGACGCCTCGACTCCGGAAGAGAGCCTGATGCTGCTCAAGCCCACGGGCGCGGTCGATCATGAAGGCGGAGAGCGCATCGAAAAAGGCGATCCGCTGTACGAGATGTTGCGGCGTTGGATCGCGGAAGGCGCGGCGAATGACCCCGGCGAGGTCGCGGGATTGACCGGCATTACGGTGATGCCGCCAACGGCCGTGCTTGAGGGCGTGGATACCACGCATCGATTCACGGTGCAGGCGACGTACACCGACGGCACGGTGCGCGATGTGACGGACCTCGCCATCCTTGCAAGCGGCGACGATCAGACCCTGACCGTCGACCCCGCGGGACTCGCGACCGTGCGGGGGCGCGGCGAGGTCTACCTGATGGCGCGCTTCGGCACATTCGCCGAAATTTCTCAGATCATCTGCATTCCGCAGGGCGAGCAAGTCGAGTGGCCGGCGGTCGAGCCGAAGAATTACGTCGACGAAATGATCTACGCCAAATTGAAGAAGCTGCGCGTTGCGCCTGCGGAGACGTGCAGCGACGAGATTTTCCTGCGCCGTGTGTATCTCGATATCGTGGGTATGTTGCCGACAGTCGACGAGGCGCGCGCGTTCCTTTCCGAGACCGCGCCGGATAAACGCGCGAAGCTCATCGATGCGCTGCTGGAACGGCCGGAATTTTCCGAGTTGTGGGCGATGAAGTGGGCCGAGATACTGCAAGTGAAATCCGACCCGAACAAACTCGATCCGAAGGGGATGTATCGTTACAACGATTGGCTGCGCCACGCGATCACGAACAACAAGCCGATCGACGAACTCGTGCGCGAGTTGCTAACGGCCGAGGGCGGCAACTTCACGCAGCCCGCGGCGAATTTTTATCTTGTGCAGGCGCAGCCTGAAATGATGGCGGAAGACGTCGCGCAGATTTTCATGGGCGTGCAGATTAAGTGCGCGCAATGCCATAACCATCCGTTCGAGCGGTGGACGATGGAAGACTATTATTCCTTCGCGGCGTTCTTCGCGCAGGTGGGGCGCAAAGCATCGAGCGATCCGCGCGAGAGCATTGTGTACAACCGCGCTTCGGGCGAAGTGAACAATCTCAAAAACGGCCAAGCGATGGCGCCGAAATTTCTCGGCGGCGCGACTCCGGATTTGCAAGGCCGCGATCGGCGGGCCGCACTCGCGGAATGGCTTACGTCGCCGGACAACGCGTGGTTTGCCAAGAATTTCGCGAATCGTATTTGGGCGCACTATTTCGGCAAGGGCATCGTGGATCCGCCGGACGACGTGCGTGTGAGCAATCCGCCGAAAAACGCGGCGCTGCTCGACGAATTGGGCCGGCGACTCGTCGAGTACAAGTACGACATGCGGCAGTTGATCCGCGACATTTGCAACTCGAACACGTATCAACTCGCGACTGCGCCGCGCAACGACGCGAGCAACGATCCGCGGAATTTCGCGGTGGCGAGCGTGCGGCGCTTGCCGTCGGAAATGTTGCTCGATGCGGTGTGTCAGGTGACGGATACGACCGTGAAATTCCGCGCGTTGCCGATGGGCGCGCGGGCCGTGCAGGTGGCCGATGCCGATTCCGGGAATTATTTTTTGAATGTATTTGGGCGTCCGGCGCGCAATTCGGCGTGCACCTGCGAGCGGCGCGACGAACCGACGCTTGCGCAAACGCTGCACCTCATCAACGGCGACACGCTGCAAAACGCGATCGCCGCGGGCGACGGACGATTGGCCGCGAGTATCGCCGCGGAAATGCCGCCTACGGACATCGTCGAGAATTTGTACTTGGCGGCCTACTCGAGGTTTCCGCGCGAGGACGAACGCGCGAAGTTGGCGACCTACATTGAATCCGCGGAGGACCGAAAACTGGCCGCGGAGGATGCTTATTGGAGTGTCCTCAACTCGAAAGAATTTGTGTTCAACCATTAGACGTTTACGCACAACCGTAGCGCCGATTTCCAACGGCGCGTGTGAATCGCGCGATGGACGCGCCGGTTGAAAACCGGCGGTACCGGAAGCGGCGAGAGGATGGAACGATGAAACGATTTTTTGTGACACTTACTGCGATGTGTGCGATTGCGTCGTCCGGGCGCGCGCAAGAGCAGCCCGCCCCGCCGAACATCGACGCGATCATGGAACAAGTCGCGGCGGTCGGCGCGGAGGCGTTGCTCACACGTATTAGTGCGATGCGCGCGGAGATCGATCAACTCGCCGCGCAGGCGAATGAACTGCGCACGAAGGCCGGCGAACTCGAGACGCAGTCGAACAGCCTGCGGCAACAAGTAACGGCGATTGAAGGCTTCGCGTCCGCAGTCGCAGTTGCGATGAATCCGCCTACTCCAGCGGAAGCGGCGATGGCGGAAGCGGCGCCGGCCCCTGCCGAAGTTGCCC
>JBGTJY010000065.1:0-5505 GCA_041744855.1 Candidatus Hydrogenedentales bacterium | reverse complement strand
ACAATGTTAGCGCATACTTGGGGGCCTGGAGGAACACCATGGCCAACGCCACGATACTTGTCATTGAAGATGAAGAGGATATCCGCGAGCTAATCCGCTACAACCTCGGGAAGGCGGGGTACACCGTGTTCGAATCCGGATCGGGCGACGGCGGGTTGAAGATGGCGCAGCAGCGGGCGCCCGACCTCATCGTGCTCGATCTGATGTTGCCCGGGATGGACGGGCTGGAAGTGTGCCGGCTGTTGAAGCGCGACGATCGGACCGAAGCGATTTCGATCTTGATGTTGACAGCGCGGGGCGAGGAGTCGGATATCGTGGCGGGGCTCGAGTTGGGGGCGGACGACTATATAACCAAGCCGTTTAGTCCGAAGGTGTTGATTGCGCGGATTCGGGCCGTGTTGCGCCGCAAGAATATGAAGCCCGACGACGAGAACGAGGTGTTGCGGGCACACAATCTTGCGATTCATCCCGGGCGCCACGAGGTGCGGATTGACGACGACCCGGTCGATTTGACGCACACGGAATTTAAGGTGCTGCGATATTTGGCGCGGCGTCCGGGCTGGGTGTTCACGCGCGGGCAAATCGTAGATGCGATCCACGGCGAGGGATATCCCGTGACGGATCGATCGATCGACGTGCAGATTGCGGGACTGCGGAAGAAACTCGGCGACGCGGGGTTTCTCATCGAGACCGTGCGCGGCGTGGGGTACCGGTTTCGGGAATCAACCTGACGGCTCGAATGTCTTTGGATAGGCTGCCTTAGCTTTCACGGTATTTTTCGATGGACTGGACCATTGTTTTCGGCATTGCGGTAGCGAGCGCTATCCCTTTCCTGCTACTTGTCGGTGACGAGTGGTTCAAACGGCGATCCGCGGCGAAACTGAAAACCGCCGTCGATCGGTTTGCTGAGGGAGACTTCACTCCCGTTCAAACCGACGCTGCGTTTGGATCGACGGGACTGGTACACGCGTTGAACCAGATGGCGCACAAACTGGAGCAACGCTTTGCGAGGCAAGACGAGCAGCGGACTGAGCGCGACGCGATCCTCGAGAGCATGTCCGAAGGCGTGTTTGCGATTGGGAATGACGAACGGATCATCAGCGTCAATCGCGCTGCGGCCCAGTTGCTCCATATTGACGAAACGACCGTTCAGGGCCGGCCCCTTGTCGAGGTCGTGCGCAACGCCGACTTAGAAGCGTTCGCGCGACTGGCACTGCAGAGCCACGAGCCGGTTCAGCGCGAGATCGAGCTGCATCACAACGGCGGGCATTCCATCGAAGTGAAGGGGGCCGTGTTGCAGAATACCCGCGGCGATTCGATCGGGGCGGTGCTCGTGCTGAACGACGTGACGCGGCTGCGCAAGCTCGAGCGCGTGCGGCGTGATTTCGTGTCGAACGTGACGCACGAATAGCGGACGCCGCTGACGGCGATCAAGGGATTCGTGGAGACGTTGCAGCAAGCGATCCATGATTCGCCGGAGGATGCGGAGCGCTTTATAAACCTCACCGCGAAACATGTCGATCGGTTAAACGCTATCATCGAAGACCTGACCAGTCTGTCGCGCATCGAACAGGACGAGCACAAGGAAGACTTGGCGTTCGAACGTTGCGTGCTGCGGACGATCCTGGACAACGCCGTGCAGGTGTGCGAGTCGGCGGCGGAGCAGAAGTCGATCCGCGTCGAGGTGACCTGCGCGAATGAGGTGTACGTGAAGGCGAATGCGGCGCTGCTGGAACAGTGCTTCGTGAATTTAGTGGACAACGCGATCAAGTACAGTCCGGCGCAGAGCCGCGTGCGCGTCGAAGCGGAGGCGAACGGGACAAGGGCGTATGTGCGGGTGATCGATGAAGGTGTTGGGATTCCGCGCGAGCATCATGAGCGGGTGTTCGAGCGTTTCTACCAGGTGAACAAGGCGCGCAGCCGCGAAGCGGGCGGCACGGGCTTGGGTCTCGCGATTGTGCGGCACATCGTGCAGGCGCACCGGGGGACGGTCGATTTGGAGAGCCAGCCGGGGACGGGATCTACGTTTCGCGTGGCGTTGCCGTTGAACGGATCATGAGGTTAGACGCTGAACGATCACACGACGCTAATATTCCCCTAACATTGTTTGTTTAACCTAGCATCGGTCTATGCAACATGGTTCGCGTTGGGCGATCTTGGCGCGGTTTTCACTCTGCCAGCGGAAGGGGTGTCCATGTACGTTCGCTACTTGGCAAGTATTGGGGTGTGTCTTGCGGCCGTGGGTGTCGTTAACTCGCCGTTAGCCGTAGGGCAGTCGGGGCAATCATCTGCGGATACACGAGCCCAAATCCAGGCTCTGGAGCAGCAGTTCCAACACGAGATGGAAGTGTTAATGCAGTCATTCCAGGAAAAGCTGGACGCGCTCAACGCCGAGCATGAAGCGCTCAAAGCGCAGGTGCAAGAGGGAACCGCGCAACCTGGAGCAGCGGCAGCGGCGCGGGAGCCGAACGATTTCCGCGTGTTCTGGAAAGATGGGCTCCGTATGCAAACGGATGACAAGGCCTTCGAAATGCGTCTTGGGGGACGATTGCACATCGACTGGGGCTGGTTCGACGACGGGGACGACTTTCGGAACATCTTTGGCGACGTGGAAGATGGCGCCGAATTTCGCCGTGCGCGTATCGACCTTCGGGGAACCCTGTACAGCGATTATTCATTCCGGATGGAATACGATTTCGCGGGTGGCGATGCCGAGTTCAAGGACGTGTACCTGCAGGCGAGCAATGTGCCGTTTCTGTACGACGGCCATATTCGAGTTGGACACTTCAAAGAACCACTGGGTCTCGAACAGCTAACGAGCGACAATGACACGACGTTCATGGACCGGTCGCTGCCAAACGTTTTGACCCCGGAGCGCAACACGGGCGTTCAAATCGGGACGACTTTTTTTGAAATGAAGGATGTCGGCCCGCAGATGACCGCCACGCTCGGTGTATTCCGCGAGACGGATGATTTCGGAGACGGTTTCGACGACGGGGGCTACAACTGGACGGGCCGTCTGACAGGGGTACCGTGGTACGGATCCGAATCGAGGTATGTTCATTTGGGCGCTGCGGCGTCGCTCCGGAATGTCGACGGCGAGTTCCAGTTGCGGGAGCGCCCCGAAGCGCACATGGCGCGACGTTACGTCGACACCGGTACTTTCTTTGTGGACGACGAGGTACGATACGGTCTCGAAGCCGCTGTCGTATACGACCGTCTCTCGCTGCAAGGCGAATACATGAGCACGGATGTCGACCGAGTGCGCGGAGACAGCGTCGATTTCGATGGGTGGTACGTGCAGGGAAGCGTGTTTCTGACCGACGATCATCGCACTTACCGTCTATCGGACGGTTATTTCGACAAGGTGAATCCGAAAAACAATTTTCGATTCCGTGGCAAGGGGTGGGGGGCGTGGGAGCTCGCAGCCCGTTACTCCTACCTCGACTTGACCGATTACCCGATTCTCGGAGGCGAGGAATCAAATTTAACGATCGGCATCAATTGGTACCTCAATCCCAATATCCGAATTATGTTCAACTATGTGCTCGCCGACATTGATCGTTCGCCGCTCTATGACGACGATTTCCAGGCGTTCCAGATGCGCTTTCAATTGGCGCTGTAGTCTCTGCTGAATTTTTCGACTCAAACGTCGTTGGAGAGAGGTATAAACCTTAGGAAACTAAAGGGAGATCCCGATTTTTATGAAACACTTGACAGCAGTTTCGAAAGTTCGGCCTATCGCATCTCGCGTCGAACGACCGGCGTTTGCGGATTCCGGCCTGATCATCAAGGAGTCGCGCATCGCCAACTGGGCGGCTTTTGTAGCCGCCGCTTCCGACACCTTGTCGTTTATAACCGAATTGCTCACATTTGGCGGGGGCGACGAGTAAGGCGCGTTCAGGTCCGGAACGGGTGGCCGAATCATTCGCTCATATCCAGCACATACTCACGCTGTAGAATTGTTTCAGAAGTTTTGGCGCTGCGGGCCGCGCAAAATAAGTTGCGGCCAAATTAACCGTACCGAGGTGCACTATGTTACTGAGACGAGATAGCCTATTAAAAGCAGTATGTGGCTGTGCTGTTGCAGCAATGCTTCCGTTCGCTCCGGCGGTCGCCGAGGATGTTGACGCTGCGCTCCCCCCCTACGCCAAGTCGGGAAACCTTTCCGGCAACCTGAACAGTATCGGTTCGGACACGCTCAACAATTTGATGACGTTGTGGACCGAGGCGTTTCGTAAGGTTTATCCGAGCGTGAATATTCAGGTTGAAGGCAAAGGTTCGAGTACAGCTCCGCCTGCGCTCATTAGCGGTACGGCTCAACTAGGACCGATGTCGCGCGAGATGAAGTCCGAGGAAATCGACAAGTTCGAGGAGAAGTACGGTTTCCCGCCGACTGCGATTGGCGTTGCGCTCGATTCGCTTGCGGTGTACGTACACAAAGATAACCCTATCGCGTCGATGTCGTTTCCGCAAGTTGATGCGGCGTTCTCGAAGACGCGCACCGGCGGTCACGCGAAGGACATCGTTACTTGGGGCGACCTTGGGCTGACGGGTGAATGGCAGAACATGCCCATCAGCCTCTATGGCCGCAACTCGGCGTCGGGCACGTACGCATATTTCAAGGAGAATGCGCTGTTCAAGGGCGATTTCAAGGACACCGTAAAAGAACAGCCGGGCTCGGCGAGCGTCGTGATGGGTGTCACCGCGGATAAAAGCGGGATGGGCTATTCGGGCATCGGGTATACGACTTCCGGCGTGAAGGCGATTTCGTTGGCGAAGAAAGAAGGCGATGAGGCCTTCGCGCCTACGTATGAGAATGTTTTGAGCGGCAAGTATCCGCTGGGCCGCATGCTGTACGTGTACATCGCGAAAGACCCAACGAAGCCGCTCGATCCCGTCACGAAAGAATTTCTGAAACTGGTGCTTTCGAAGGAAGGCCAGGAGGTCGTCGTGAAGGATGGCTATTTGCCGCTGCCGGCGACCATCGCGGCGAAGCAAGTCGGCCTGCTCGACTGACGCTCTTGAATCATAGATTTTTGGAGCACCCGGTGCGTGCCGGGTGCTCTTTGGTTTCAAGCGACGTTGATGTGATACCCCGGACGCGGCCGCAATCGCGGTCGAGCGCGTCCCTCCCGGTGTCGCGTGGCGACAAACGAATAGCCTGCCCGTTAGAATTGTAAATTAGGGCGACGCGGCGCGGCAGCGGAATAGAGACGAGGATTGCATGGCGGGGGGAAACTCGGCCGGACAGACCCAGTTTCGCAAAGCGATGCGGCGCGATCGGATCGCGGCGGTCGCGATTCGATTTGGCGGAGCGGCGGTCGTGTTTGCGGTGGCCGCGATGCTTTTCCTGATCGTGTCGGTGTCGGCGCCGCTGTTCTACAAGCCGAAGCTGCGGCCGGTGACGACTTTCACGGCCGCGCTTGAAGGCACGGCGATCGCGTCGGGCGTCACCAACGACGGCACGCTGGCCTACACGATCGACGGCGTCGGCGGCGTATC
>JBGTJY010000064.1:0-2293 GCA_041744855.1 Candidatus Hydrogenedentales bacterium | reverse complement strand
GTGTTGGTGAGCGTCGGCCGCAAACCGAATTCGAGTGGCATTGGTTTGAACGCGACCAAAGTTGTGGTAAACGAGAAGGGATTCGTCGACGTCGACGCGCAGATGCGGACAAGCGATCCGCACATCTTCGCGATTGGCGATCTCGTCGGCCAGCCCATGCTCGCGCACAAAGCGATGTACGAGGGACGCGTCGCCGCGGATGTGATCGCGGGCAGGAAGTCCGGGTTCGATGCGCAGTGCATTCCCGCTGTCGTGTTCACCGACCCCGAGCTCGCGTGGGCCGGCATCACGGAGACGGAAGCGAAACAACAGGGACGCGGGGTTTTGGTCAGCCGATTTCCGTGGAGCGCATCGAGCCGCGCGGCAACGCTAAATCGCAGCGATGGATTGACGAAAATGATCGTCGACCCGGAGACGGAGATCGTAGTCGGCGTGGGGATCGTCGGGCCTGGCGCAGGCGAAATGATCGCCGAGGGCGCACTCGCGATCGAGATGGGCTGCACCGCGCATGACCTTGCGCTGACGATTCATCCGCACCCCACGCTGAGCGAGACGATGATGGAGTCGGCTGAATTGATCTTCGGGACGACGACGCATATTTACAAGGCGCCGCGAAAGCAGAAACCCGCGTAACACGCGTCGATATCATGATCCGAATTCGCGCTATTTTGGGCCCAGGGTTCCTACTAGCCGCAGACCGGATCGAGCAAGTTCAAGAAATATTTCGGCAGACATTTCCGGAATTGTCGGGGTATGCGGAGAGAATCCCGTCGCTGCTGAGGGACCCCGTAGGTCATGGGTACCGCTCCCTCCTACTCGTCGCGGAAAACACAGGCGGTCGGGTCGAAGGCTTCGCGCTGTTGCTTCACTTGACCGAGGCGCGTTGTTGTTTCCTCGATTTCATCGCAGTGCGCCAGGGAATCCGCGGCACGGGTATCGGCGGCGCGCTGTACGAAGCGGCGCGCGAATATAGCCAGCAGAGTGGCGCAACGGCTTTGTATATCGAAGTCGAACCGGATGCACGCGAACTCGAATCGGATCCCGAACGGCTGAAGAACAATCGGCGCCGGATTCGATTTTATGAACAGTATGGCGTGCGGGTAATCGCGGGCACCGATTACGATGTGCCGGTGGGCGATCCGCCTACCACGGCGTTGCTGCTTTACGATGCACTGGGAAGCGGCAAACCTTTGCAGCGCGAGGCGGCTCGGCGCGCCGTCGAAATGATTTTGAGGTTGCGATTCGGCCACGTCGCCGATCCCGCGTACATTCTTCGGGTGGTCAACTCGTTTCGCGACGACCCTGTGCGCTTTCGCGAGGTGAAGGCGTCGCCGGATCCGAAACCCGTTCTGCCGGGACGGCTCGCGCCGCTCTTTGCGATCGTTTACACGCCGCGTCACGAGATTCACCACGTCAAGGAGCGCGGCTATTTCGAACGGCCGATAAGGGCCACGGCGATCCGTGAATCGCTCGACAAGACCGGCCTCTTTAGTGCGCGGAAGCATCAAGACTATGGAGAAAAGCCGATTCTCGCCGTGCATGACGCCGATTTGCTGCACTACCTGCAATTGGTTTGCGGGAAACTCAAAGAAGGTCGTCCCGTCTACTCCGACACGTTCCCCCTGCGGCGGCTCGATCGCAAGCCAAAGATGCTGGCGGTTCAATCGGGATATTACTGCACGGATACGGGTACGCCGCTGTACCGGGGCGCCTATATTGCGGCGCGGGCTTCCGCCAACACCGCACTGTCCGCCGCGGACGCCGTGATCTCGGGATGGCGCCTGGCCTACGCGGCTTGCAGACCTCCCGGTCATCATGCGGGACGTCGGTTCATCGGAGGCTTTTGCTATTTCAACAACGCCGCGATCGCGGCGCAGCACCTGTCGGCGCGCGCGAAGGTAGCGGTGTTGGACGTCGATTTTCATCACGGGAATGGCACACAAGACATTTTCTACGAGCGCGGCGACGTACTCACCGTTTCAATTCACGGCCATCCCGACTATTCCTATCCCTACTTCACGGGTTACGAGGACGAAACTGGAGCGGGGCCGGGCCTCGGATTCAACCGGAATTTCCCTTTGCCGCCTGAAACGGATGACGAAAAATACCTGCGCGCATTCGGGCGTGCAATGGAAGTCGTGGAAAAGTTCAAGGCGGAGGCGCTTGTGTTGAGTCTTGGCTACGACATCATGAGCGGCGACCCGACGGGTACGTTTCAGCTCGGCTCCAAAGCGCTGCACGAGATGGGGAAACGCGTGATGGGATGGGGCGGGCCGGTGCTGGTGGTGCAGGA
>JBGTJY010000063.1:0-7594 GCA_041744855.1 Candidatus Hydrogenedentales bacterium | reverse complement strand
CGTTGATGGACGCATCGCCCACGACGATAAGTTTTGCGCCCGAGGGCTTGCGCCACGTTGAGTAGTAATCATGCACGTCGTCGCGCGTCAGACGGTCGATGGATTCGCTCGTTCCGCTGCCGGAAAGCGGCCGGCCGTACGGATGGTCCGCGCCGTAAAGCAGCGCCGGAAACAACCGATAACCAATAGCGGACGGCGATGCGCTTTCCTGTTCGATCAGCGCGAGTCGCTGCTGGCGCTTGCGATCGATCGCCTCGCCTTCGAACGATGGCTCGAGCAACACCTCGGCGAAGATGTCCAGCGCCGGACCGAGTGTAGTCTTCAGCGCGGAAAGCGACACAACGGCGCCGTCGAGCAGGCAGCCGCTGGACATGTCCGCGCCGAGCCGATCGAGCGCGGCATCGATCGCGAACGCATCGCGATGTGCCGTGCCCTCGGAGATGGCATACCACGTGAGGCTCGCGAGTCCCGGCCGATCGCCATCCGTCGAGAAACCACCAGGCAACACGAGTTCCATATGGACCACGGGCACAGCCGTGCGCCGGGCGTGCAATATTTCGAGGCCGTTGGGCAGGGTGCGGCGGTCGAATTCCGGGAATCGCCCGGTGGGAGGCGTGCCGGCGGCCGGCAACCCGGCGCTGCGATCAATCTTCGATTCTCCGGCCGTGTATTCTGGATATGGATGGACCTCAAGCGCATACACGCCGTCCGACAGCCACGTCTCCGCGGCGCGACGGAGGTCTTCGCATGTCGCGCCAGCAATCGTCCGCAAGCTGCGTTTGTACGCATCGGGCGAAGCGCCAAACACTTCGCTCATCGCGAGAATGTCCGACTTTCCGCCGAAGCCGCCGATGCGTTCCACTCCGCGCACGAATGACGCAAGATGCTGCGTGACCGTGCGCTGAAGCTCGTCGGACTCCGGGCCTTCGCGGCGAAAGCGATCGAGTTCTTCGGAAATTATCGCTTCGATTTCGGTGAGATTCGCACCGGGCGTCGCCGTCGCGACGATGACGAACTGGCCCGCGATCTCGCGCAAATTGGGATAGGCGGAAACATCCGTCGCGAGTTGCGTCTCGTAGACGAGCCTGCGATACAAGCGCGAACCTTTGCCCTGCGATAGCACATCCGCCGCGAGACCAAGGAGCTGCGCGTCGCGCGCGCCCCACGGCGGAATGTTCCACACGAGATACAGCCGCGCCTGGGGAACCCGATCCTGGATGCGTTGACGCTGAACGCCTGTGCGCTTAGCGATCCATTCGGCGTGCCGCGTCACGGGCGGTCCCGCCGGAATGTCGCCGAAGTGCCGATCGACACGCGCCTTCGCCTCCGCCGCGCTGATGTCTCCGGCGACGGATATCACCGCATTCGCCGCGCCGTAGTAGGCATTGAACCATTCGCGCGTGTCGTCGAGCGTCGCGCCGTCGATGTCTTCCATGGAGCCGATGACCGTCCACGAGTAGGGATGGCCGGCGGGGAAGGTGTTGCGCACGATCAATTCTTGCACGCCGCCGTAGGGGCGATTTTCGTTCTGGCGTTTTTCGTTTTGCACCACGCCGCGTTGTTCGTCGAGTTTGGCTTGATCAATCGCGCCGAGCAAATGGCCCATGCGATCCGATTCCATCCACAGCGCAATGTCCAACGCCGACGTGGGCACGTTCTGAAAATAGTTCGTCCGGTCGTTGTTCGTGGTGCCGTTCACGTCGGTACCGCCGACCTTCTCGAGCGGAACGAAGTAGTCGTCGTTGAAATGTTCCGACCCGTTGAACATGAGGTGCTCGAACAGATGCGCAAAACCTGTCTTACCGGGCCGTTCGTTTTTCGAGCCGACGTGATACCAGACGTTGACCGCGACGATAGGCGCCTTGCGATCCTCGTGCACGATGAGCCGCAGACCGTTGTCGAGCACGAACTTCTCGAACGGAATGTCGATGAGTTCCAGAAGGCATGCGGGATTTGTCACGGATGCCGAAGCGATGCCGTTCGGCTTGGACGCTGCGGAACGCGTGCGTCCAGGCGATTTACTCACTCGGCGGCTTTCGATGGTTGAACATCCGCCGGTTGGATGTACGAGCGGATTTCGCGGTTAGTCTTCGCGGCTTGGATTAGTTTCGCTTCGAGCTGCCGATAGTATTCCGCCTCGTCGAGGTTTGCCTTGTTGCGCTTGAGCGCTTCGATGTCGTCCATGATTTCCAGGTACGCCTCGATTGTGGCAGGAGGAACGCCCGGCGGAAACGTGAAGTCCTTGAGGAAGCATTCGCGCGCCAGTAACCCATCGAACACCGGCGGCAACTGTGTCACTGCGCTGGCGAGTATCTCGTTCGATTGTTGCGTGAGCGGCAAGCGCGAGCCGAGGCCGTCTCCGTTATCGTCGAGGATCGCGTGCTCCGTGGCGATGAGCCCTTCGCCCGTGAACCATGCGGAGGTAAGCGCGACCGCCTGTTCGCAAGCCTCCAGAAACGAGATGCGATCGTCGTGATTCAAATCCGCGCTGCCGTCCTCAAGGCCCGTCACGAAGTGATGCATGAATTCCGTCGCGTTGTATTCGTCGACGCTTTTCGTCGCCGTGCAAATCACCCGGTTGGGTCCGCTGAGATCGTTGATGAACCCCGCGCTCGTCGAGCCCCCATTGAGCACGATGACCCGGCCGGCGGGCGCGGCATCCAACAACCGATCGAGTTCGAGCGAGGTCATGTCCGGCCCGGGGATATGAAATTTCGATTCCTTTTTGACGTATCCCCCGTGGCCAATGAGGTAGACGTATAGCTCGTCCTTGTCCGTCAGCCCAGGCGAGATTTTGCCGAAGAGTTGTTGAATGGCCTCGAGACTGATCGCGCCGGATTGCGGAATGTCCGCGACTGCGCTTTCTGCCAGCAGATGGACGCGGTCCGCCGGCACCTGAATTGTGGACACGAGGACTTTGTGCAGCCGCGTGCCCCATTCGGAAAACTTCTTTTGAAACTCCTCCTCACCGCCCGCGCCGCAAAGAATGACGTGCACAGTGCCGGCATGCACCGGCGCGGCAGCCAACGTGCACGCGCAAACCGCAGCCAAGCGCGCGGCGAATCTCAATCGACTCGTCACGGTTGGCCTTTCTTGCGGCGGAAATACCACTCCGCGATCAGCATCGCGACGACCACCACGTAGAACCCCGGCAAGTGCCACAAATGCAGCCACACCTGCTCGGCGTCGTCGCGTTGAGGTACGGGGATCGATTCGGCCAATTCGCCCAGCCGGTCGAGGGAATAGTGCTCGCCGCTTGACGTGCTCGCTAATTCTTTGAGCAACGCGTCGTCGTACTGCGCCTGTTGGAATTCGCGCTGATCCGGCTCGACCAGGATTGCCTCGTCGAGCGTCGCCACGGCCTCGTCCTTGTCGTTCAACGCGGAGAGCGTCATGGTGTATAGCCCGGTGTCTTCGGGGGTGAACGAGCTCGTGTACAGCCCGGCCTCTTCAATCGATTCGTCCACGGACAAGGGCGTCTCTTCGCCGCTCGGCGTCTTGAGGTTGACCGTCACCCGCAACGCCTCGCGGCGTTCGAAAATTTTGTCGCGCACGATGAATTCGAAGTCCGCCGGCTCGCCCTGCGTGTACGTATCCGCCTTGCCGCGCAAGTATGCGGCCTCCGGCGTGTCGTGGACGAGATTGCGCACGATCTGCCGCCAGATGCGTTCGTGGCGATCGTCTTCCTCGGTCAGCCGCATTTGCCATTGCCACGTGTCGCTCGTCGCGAGTACCGCGCATCGCCCTTCGCCGTAGCGTTGCATCAAGTACAGCGGGCGGCCCTCAAGGTCAGGCGTTCCCGATGCTACCTCCGCCATTACCGTCGCGCCGGGCCGGACCACGGGAAAACGTTCGAGCCCGTAAAGCTGGGGCAGCTCGGTAAACATGCGCTCGTTCTCGCCCGCGTCATTGTGAAACGACCACGAACCCGCGAGGAATCCTTCCATCGTCGGCTCAACGGAGAAGAGGCCTTCTGCCTTCGACGCTTCCGGCCCGTCAGAATCGGTGAAGAGGACAACGGGCAGCATCGATTCGATGATCGAGCCGGAAAACTGACTCTCGGTGAACGATTTCGGCCCGCCCATGAGCAATAGATTGCCGCCGCGCTTCTCGACATAGTCACGCGACAATTCGAGCTGCGCCGCGGTAAGCATTTCGCGCTCGACGTCGCCGAATATCACGAGCGAATATTGGTACAGCTCCTCGGCCAACACGGGAAATCCGGATACCAATTCCTGTTCCGTCGCTCCAATGCGCAAGTAAACCGCCTCGTCATAACGCGGGCGATCCTCGTCTTCGTCAAAGCCCTCGAACAGCGGATTTTTGATGGCCGTGTCCTTGCCGTGGAAGGTGAATTTCGGCGCGGCGTTCGAAATACAGATGAGACTCGTCAGCTTCAAACTGTCGTCGTCGGTCAGGGCGCGGCGGATGAATTTGTGTTCCCAATTCGGCCGCGCGGACACATACAGAATGCGGTATTGCTTTTCTCGGTTGTCGACGACAAACCGTTTGACGTTGTTCTCTTTGATGCGTTCATCGGGAAGTCCGGCAGCGCCTTCGACCGCCGGCACCGCGCCCTCCATCAGCCGCACCTCGACCGCGTACTCGAGCCAGCCGTCGCGATCGGGGATGTACTCGAGGCGCACTTCGTGGTCTTGCGATTCGTCGGTGATGTCGATGAGCTTCGACTTCACGACGCGCGTACCCAGCAGCGCCTCGACCATCGCCTGGCGTCCCGCGAGTCCCGTCGAGTGAATGTCCGCGTTGATCACGACGGGGCTTTGGTCGAAATCCGTCCGCTTGACGCTGATGTCGCCGACTTCGATATCGCGCCAATCCGAGGCGGTATCGACCCCGACCGTGAACACGGGCGCAGTCTGCGGGATGTCTGCGATCGATACCGGATCGTTCGAGGTCTGTTGGACGCCGTCGCTGAAGAGCACCACCGCGGATACACTAGTGCCTTCCATGTCCATGAGCGAACTTTGCACGGCGCCAGTCAGGTCGCTTTCACGTTGTTCGAATTTTAGATCGTCGATTGATTGGATCGGCTCGATTGCGCCGCCGACGCGATAGCGCGCGAGTTGATTCTTCTGCCGGAGCACGCCCTCGAAGCTATCCTCCGCGGCTTGGTACGCTTTGACGAACCGATCGGCACGCGACTCGCCGTCTTGTCCGACCAGGCGCATGCTCTTCGAGTCGTCGAACAGCAACACCACGAACTGTTCGCCGGGCTTGATGTGCTGCGCGATGATGGAGGGATCGAGCACGAGGAACACGATGATCGTCACCGCGGCCGTGCGCAGCGC
Source organism: Candidatus Hydrogenedentales bacterium (assembly GCA_041744855.1). GTDB lineage: Bacteria > Hydrogenedentota > Hydrogenedentia > Hydrogenedentales > JBGTJY01. Next base: position 2,285 of record JBGTJY010000063.1, on the reverse strand, counting down.
GACGAGCAGCACGCGCATCGGCGTGGTTACTGCGGTGAGCCGCCGCCAGTAAAACACGGCGGTCAACACGGCCGCGCCGATGACGAGCGCGACGCACATAACAGCTGGTAATGGCGCGTTAAACCCGAAATGACTCGCTACGAGATTTTCCGAGGCGTCGCCCGCCAGCCATGCGGTGATACGTTCCAACATGCCTAGCGGGTGCTCTCCGAATCGGATAATTGCTTGAAGTAATCGGCAACGCGTTGGCGGTACCGTTCCGGAATGTCGCCTTCGTCCGCCAGTACGAATTCTTTTTCGTTCAGGCGCTTCTCAATCTCGCGCTGCAATTCGTCCGCAGTCTCGGCAAGTGGACTCGCGACCATCTCGAGGAATAGGTCGAACTTCGGCGCCAGTTGCCGTTCACGAAATGCGCGGCGCATGGTCTCGATCGATTCGCGCAGCCGCGTGATTTCGGGCCGGAACTCGCTGTTTTCCGGCAGCAACGATTCCGCGTTGCGCAACCGTTCGATCCACTCCTGATAATCCTGATTGACCCACTGGTTCATGTCGCGCGGGACCCAGTCCCAATTGCCATCGAAACCGCCCGGGCCACCATTGCCCCACGGCGAACCGGGGCTGCCTGGCGTCCCATTGGGCTGGTTATTGTTGCCGGCGCGATTGCCGCTCTGCGAGCCCGGTTGTTGGCCCTGTTGACCTTGCTCGCTTTCTTGCTCGCCGGGCTGCGATCCCTGCTGCTGGCCGCCGGGTTGCTCGCCGCCTTCGGATGCCGATTGGCCTTGCTGTGTGCCCTGCTGTTGAGCCTCGCTTTGCTGTTGACCCTCGGGCGATTCTCCTTGTGAATCGTTCGGGGTCTGCGGTGGATTGCCGGCGGGCGAGCGAAGTTGCCCCTTCGCATCCGGTTGCTGTGGCTGTTCAGTTCCACCTGCCATCAGTTGCGATTCCGGGTCGCCTTGCGCACCTGGCGTCCCGACGGTACGAGCCCCTTCCTGTTCGCCCTGTTGACCGGCACGGTTATCAGAATTCTCCGCGCCAGGACGCATACCGCTGGCGCTGCCGGGCTGTTCGCTTTGCTGGCCTTGTTGCTGGCCGTCTTCCACTGGTTGGCCGCCGGCCGCGTTCGGGTCTAGCTCATCGCCGGGGAACTGTCCCAGGGGGATGCTGTCCAATTCGTTGGTCTGCCGATCGTTGTTGCGCGCGATGCGGGACTCGCGGCCGCCCATGAGCTTGTCGAGATTCTCGAGCGCCTTTTGCATGCCCTCGATGTCGTCCTCGACGAGCGAATCGGCCACGTCGCCGAGTTTCTCGACCGCGTCATTGAGCTTCTGCGCGATGCGTTGTTCCTCGTCTTTCGCCGTGTCCCACACGCCGTATTTCACGAGCGGCATCGATTCCTCGATGTCTTCGACGATGCCCTCGCGGCTGGTGTCGCGCAACCAGTCGCCGAGTTTGCGCGACATCAGTTCCTGCGACTCCGAGGAACGCTCCGCGAGTTCGCCGCCTTCGGACATCGCGTCGGCGAATTCGTCCATCAGGGCGGCCTTTTGCTGGAGCATCTCGTCGATCGCTTCTTCGACGTTCTCCTGGCCTTCGAGCGACGGGTTGTTGTGTTGCTCCTGCATTTCACCCGCCTGCTGCGCGATCTGCTCCTGGCGCTGTTTCAGATCCTCGAAACGGTCCTGCAATTCTTTGAGGCGCTGCGCGGCGCCGCCGCGCGAAAACTGTTGCAAGTACTGTTCGATGTCGCCGAGCGAATCCATCGCGCGGTTGCCCGACGCGCGGGCCTCCTGCAGGCGCTCTTCGTTCAACTGTTCGAGGCTGCGGTTGACCTGTTCGCGCGCATCGCGCAAGGACTCTTGCGTCTCGCGCACTTGCTCGTTGGACAATCCTTCGCTTGCGAGTTCCTGGCGCGTTTCATCGATTCGTTCCAGGTTCTCGCGCAACTCCTCTTCGAGCCGTTCGAGACGCCGCTTCAATTCCTCGCGTTCTTCCTCGCTCGTCGCATTTTCAATTTCGGAAATCAGCTTTTCGATTTCCTCGTTCACGAGCTGTTGACGTTGCGCGAGTTCCTTGATGCGGCTCAACACGCGTTCCGCCGCTTCCTGTTCCTGTTGCGTGACGTTTTCTTCTTCGTAGAAGTTCCGGTTGCGCTCCATTTCGAGCGCGCTGATATCGGGGCGTTCGCCGCCACCGCCGCCTCCGCCACCGCCGCCCTGTTGCTGCTGGACCTGCCGGTCGCGCGGCACCATCTTGAGCAACATGCGATATGCGCGTTGTTCCGCCGT
>JBGTJY010000062.1:0-7589 GCA_041744855.1 Candidatus Hydrogenedentales bacterium | reverse complement strand
CGGGGTTCGTCACGGGCATCGTCGCCGCTCCGCAGCCCAAACCCACGGACGCGCCCGCGGAACCCCAGCCCGAATCTCCGCTGGCCCGGCGGCTTCGCGAACACTTCGCCCGGCTCCGCGCGCGAGAGGCGCCGGAGCCCGTCGTATACGAGGAACGGCCCGTCCTCGGATTGCGGCCGACAGTGACCTTTCACGGCGAAGCGCTTCAACAGGAACTCAAAGCGATCGAATTGGCGTTGCCCGGCTTCGAGGGCCACGAATGGATTCTCGAATACGATCGGGAAGCCATGCCCTGGCTCGGGGTGTTTCCGGAATCCGGCACCTTCCCGGAGACGGTGTATCTCGTCGTGTATCCCGCGCGGTATACGCCGCAACCGGAGACCTTCGTCAGCGGATCGATACGGATCCGTAGCCGGATTCCAGCGCAATTCGACGTCGACCAAACCATCGAGGTCCGCATTGCGCCCCCGGTGAACTCGATTCCACGCCTCTTGTGGATGGGACCGGCCGGCGACGCCGAACGATCGCTCGCGAGTGACTCGGGCTCGCATCGCTTCGCTGAGCTGCGGAATCTCCTCGCGGATGCGCCGCACTATTTCACGCACGAGGAAACGTGGGGGCCGAGCACGCGGAATCTGCGCGATTATACCGTCGTCGTGTTGCCCGCGACCGTTGCCGCGGAAGGCGCGGTGACTCGCCAGGAATTGCTCGACTACGTTGCCGCCGGGGGAGCGTTGCTCCTACTCGGCGGCCCAAGCGATGAGACCGCGGCATCGACACTTTCGCGGTGGTTGGCGCCGCTCGGCGTTGAAGTCGTGCAGGCCGCACTCGCCGGCGCACATTTTACGGCGCAAGCTCAGGGAACCGCCCCACACGAAATCGCGCGCCATGAAATTGCGCGCCATTGGAGCGACGTCCCCATCTCGGAAGGCTCCGCGTATCGCGTGGCCAATCCGGACCATCGCCTTGTGACGGGGCCAAACGAAGCCACGATTCTCGCGCAAATACCCTACGGCCTGGGCCGAATTGCATTGCTGGGCACGGCAACGCCGCTCGAAAATTCGGCGATGATTCAAGAAGTGCGCCGGAGATTCGCCTCGGACCTCTTCGAATGGCTCGCGCGTGCGCGGCGAGACATCAACGATCTCGACCAGGACGGGCTGCAGGACAATATCGAAGATCGCAACCAGAACGGCGTCCTCGATGCCGGCGAAACCGATCCGCGGCGCGCGGACACAGACGGCGACAACGTGCGCGACGATCTCGAAGACCTCAATCGAAATGGCATCGTTGACGAAGGCGAAACAAGCCCTTTCGACCCCGACACTGATGGCGACGGCGTGTTCGACGGCGCGGATGCGTCGCCGGTACCTCGCGCCGGAACGATTCACCTCGCGCGTGTCGAGCTCGATGGACGCGAGGGGCCCGCGATTGGCCCGGCGGAAGGCGGCGGCCGCGTGTTACTGACGGGCCGCAATTTCGATCCCGACGTGGATGTGTATTTCGGTCCGTTGCCTTCGCCCCGGGTTCGTTACGTCGACTCGACGCGGCTCATCGCAACGGTGCCGCCTTCGCTTAATCCGCTGGGAGAAACGGTGAGCGTGCGCGTGTTCCGAGAATCGGACGGCGAATCGAGCGAGGCTGCGGACAGTTTCGTTTACAGGGCCCAAACCGAGGCCCGGCTTCGCTGGGACGCGCGAGCGCCGGCCGTCGCGGAAAATCGCATGTATCGGGGCACGCTGAATCTGTCGCTCGCGTTATCGAGCGACGTCGGGGTCGGCGAAATCGTGCTCCTGGTCGAAGTGTCCCCGTCGAACGCGCTCGACGCATTCCGGCTGGAACCCGACGAGAACCTGTTGCGCACTGGCCGGCGGATTAGTCAGCGCCGCATCCGGGGGAATCTGTGGCGCATTGAAATCTCGCCGCCGCAGCGACAATCGACGGTTAGCGAAATAGGGACGATCGTCTGGGCGACGACCAACGGCTTCGATGCACCGCTATTCCGCTCGACGATCGATTCGATCGAAGTGAAGGCGTACAACGGCCTGCCGCTTCACACCGAGGCGCCCGAAGCGCTCACGGTGCATCTGCGAAACGCGATCCCGCGCGCAACCCCTTAATGGGGGTTAGACCCGCGCCGCCGCACGCACTCCAGCTAGATCGCGCAACGCCTCTGCCTGATCGGTGTCTTCCCAACGGAAGCCTTCGTCTTCACGCCCGAAATGACCATAGGCCGCCGTCTTGCGGAATTGCGGCCTGCGCAGGTCGAGCGTCGCAAGAATGGCTGCAGGCCGGCAATCGAAGTGTTTCTGGAGCAAGCCGGACAACTTCTCTTCCGAAATCTTGCCCGTGCCAAACGTGGTGACGTTAATGGACACTGGACGCGCGATACCGATCGCGTAGGCAAGCTGCACTTCGCAGCGATCCGCCAAGCCCGCCGCCACGACGTTCTTCGCCATGTAGCGCGCCATGTAAGCCGCCGACCGGTCGACCTTTGTCGGGTCTTTGCCGCTGAAAGCGCCGCCACCATGACGACCCATCCCGCCATAGGTGTCGACGATGATCTTGCGGCCCGTCAACCCGCAATCGCCCACCGGACCGCCGATTACGAAGCGTCCGGTCGGATTGATGTAGTACTTGATGTTGTCCTTCGCAAATTGCTCGGGCAGCGTAGGCTTGATCACTTTTTCGATGATCGTCTCGCGAATTTCCTGCGACGTTACCGTGGGCGAATGTTGATTCGACACGACGACCGTGTCGATTGCCACCGCCTCCCCTTCGTCGTAGCGCACGGTTACCTGCGTCTTCCCGTCGGGCTGCAGCCAAGGCACTTCGCGGCTCTTGCGCAGATGCGATAGGCGAATGCCCAGCTTGTGCGCGAGCGCGATCGGCAGCGGCATCAACTCGGGCGTCTCGTGGCATGCGTAGCCGAACATCATGCCCTGGTCGCCCGCGCCGATATCGCGATCGGCGTTGGTATCTTCATTGACGCCCTGGGCGATATCCGGCGATTGTTTGTCGAGCGAAACGATGACCGCGCAGGAACGTCCGCAGTATCCGGAATCCCCTCCGACGTACCCGATTCCGCAAATGGTCTCGCGCGCGATCGTGGGAATATCGACGATAGCCTTCGACGTAATCTCGCCGGAAATGATGCACATGCCGGTGTTGACCATCGTCTCGCACGCGACCCGGCTCATCGGATCCTGCGCGAGCATCGCGTCGAGAATCGAATCCGATACCTGATCGGCCACTTTGTCGGGATGGCCTTCGGTGACCGACTCCGACGTGAATAGTATCCCGTTGCCAGAATAATTCATCGCACAACGCCCCCCAAGAAATGTGGCTTGCAGAAATGTAGTTTGAAGGATTGCAGTTTGCGGAATTGCAGTTTGCAGAAATGTGCTTCACAAAAATGTGGCTCGCCGCAGCCGTTCATGACCACATTGTACTCGAAAACGCTCCTCGACCGAGTACTCTTAATCGACCGAATACAGCTATTCGACCGAATACACCTATTCGGCCTTCGCTGTGAATACCGCCACCAGCGCGACGGGGTCCATCCGCAGGCCAGGTCCCATCGTGCTGCTGATTGCGCAGCTTTTGAGATACGTGCCCTTCACGGCCGAGGGTTTCGCCTTCACGATCGACTCGATGACGGCCGACGCGTTTTCGCGCAATTGATCCGCGGTGAACGACGCCTTGCCGACCGGTACATGCACGTTCGCGTTCTTATCGACGCGATACTCGATCTTACCCTTCTTGATCTCTTCGACGGCCTTGCCCACGTTCGGCGTCACGCTGCCCGCCTTGGGGCTCGGCATCAAGCCGCGCGGGCCGAGAACCTTACCCAGCTTACCGACTTGGCCCATCATGTCCGGCGCGGCCACAGCGGCATCGAAATCCGTCCAACCGCCGGTGACTCGCTCGACCAACTCGTCCGCGCCGGCTTCAATCGCGCCGGCGGCCTTCGCCTCTTCAATTTGCGACGGCTGTTTGCAGAATACGACGACGCGAATATTCTTCCCCGTGCCATGAGGCAGCGCGACCGAGCCGCGGACCATCTGCTCCGCGTGCCGCGGATCGACGCCGAGCAGGAACGCCAGTTCGACCGTCTCGTCAAATTTCGCGGTCGCGCATTCCTTTACTTTCCCGATTGCCTCATCAAGGTTATAGCGCTGATCCGGATCGACCTTCTCGCGCACTGAGCGCATCCGCTTACCGACTGTTGCCATGGTTCCTGTCTCCTGTGGTTCGAACGGGCAATTGCCCTCCCACGGTTAAAGTTGCTGCGTAGCTAACGATCAGCCGTCGACCGTTATGCCCATGCTCCGCGCCGTACCCGCCAGCATGCTGATCGCGGTGTCGATACTCGCGGCGTTCAAATCCTTCATCTTAATCTCGGCGATTTCCTTGAGTTGCTCGCGGTTGACCGAACCGACCTTGATCTTGTTCGGGGTGCCGGACGCCTTCGCGAGTTTCGCCGCGCGCTTGATGAGCACTGCCGCCGGCGGACTCTTGGTGATAAACGTGAAGCTGCGGTCCTTATAGACCGTGATGACGACGGGGATCGTCAGGCCCTGCTGGTCGCGCGTGCGATCATTGAACTGATTGCAGAAGTCCATGATGTTCACGCCGTGCTGACCAAGCGCTGGACCGACGGGCGGCGAAGGGTTGGCCGCCCCGGCAGGGCATTGCAGCTTGATGACCGCTTGTAACTGTTTTACTGGGGGCATAACGCGTAATCACTCCGTATCGATAATACCGTCATCGCGAGGCCGCGCAACGAAGCGCCGCACTCTCTCACAAGCTAGAACCGATCCCAAAAACTCACGATCAGTCATTCTGAGCGCCAGCGAAGAATCACCGCGCGAAGAAACCCGAAGGAAATCGCGCGAGCGAGATTCTTCGCTAGCGCTCAGAATGACGTGCCCTGAGTTGTACGATAGCTTCTAAATCTTTTCCACCTGCCAGTAGTCCACTTCCACGCTAGTCTGGCGCTCGAAAATCTCGACGAGCACCTTGAGCTTCCCGCGTTCCTCGTTAATCTCGTCGATGTTTCCGAGGAAATTCGAGAACGGTCCATCCGTAATCTTAACCCGTTCGCTGACACCGAATTCGACCTTCTGCCGAGGCCGTTCGCGTTCGCCGCGGATTTCCTCGATGATCGCCTGCACTTCGCTGTTCTCGAGCGGTACAGGCACCGTCCGCGACCCGATAAATCCCGTCACCCCTGGCGTGTCTTTAATGAGATGCCACAAGTCCGGATTCTTCTCCGGATGCTCGGGCAATTGAATCAGTACATATCCCGGGAAAAACTTGCGCTTGGAAAGTTTCTTCTCTCCGCCCGACCTGAACTCTTCGATTTGCTCCATCGGGACCAGAATATTGGTCACCAGATTCGATAGGCCTTCTTGCTCGGCCTGAACGATCAGGTTCCGGCGCACGTTGCCTTCCTGGCCGGAATGCGCGTGAATCGCGAACCACCGGCGCTTGATGCCGTCGTCCGGCGGCTCGACAATCAGCGGCTCGTCGACTGGCTCGCCGTCCTCGTCCAGCTCCCCAGCGCCGTCGGCTGCGACAACCTTTTCGGTCTTCTTCGCTCGCGCGGGGGCTTTGACCCGCACGGGGGGCTCGGCAGGTTCGTCGCGCGCGAAAAACGCCGCGACGTTCCGTTCCCGCGCCGCCTCGGCCGCATGCTCGCGCGCTTCCGCCTCGGCTTCCTCGGATTCGGACATGGCCGGCGGGGCAGGCGTTTCGGGAATCGATTCGCCCTCTGTGTCCTGAACCGCCGGCGTCGAGTCGTCCGAATCGCCAGGAAGCAAGTCGCCCGGCGTCGAGTCGCCCGAATCGCCAGGAAGCAAGTCGCCCGGCGTCGAGTCGTCCGAATCGCCAGGCATCAAGTCGTCAGGCATCAAGTCGCCAGGCGTCTCGTCGGCCGTTTCAGGTCTGGTTTCTTCGTTCAAAGGTGCCCGTCCTTGAATAATGATCGGATTAGAATATCTTGAAGAGCGCAAGCACGATGTTTTGGAATACGACATCGAGCGCGCCCACGATAACGGCCATGATCGCGAGGAAGATAAGCACGACGGTCGTCGACGCTCTCAAGTCCTCTCTGGTAGGCCAGGTGACTTTTTCCATCTCGACCCGCACTTCTTGCACGAAGGTCTTGACTTGTTTCACCAGGCCCGGTTTTTCCGGCGTCCCCGTTGTTGCTTTTGCCATGCTACGTGCCCAATTCTAGTTCAATGGAAAATTTGGTGGCAGGCCAGGAGGGACTCGAACCCCCAACCTTCGGCTTTGGAGGCCGCTGCACTGCCAATTGTGCTACTGGCCTGGATGAGGCGGGTCTGCCTTAATGCCCAACACAATGCCTACTTTGAACTTCGGTGCGTACTGACTTTGGTCTATCTAAGCTCGCGGCGCCTACTTAACCTCGCGGTGCAGCGTGTGTTTGCGCTCGAACTTGCAATATTTCTTGAATTCGAGGCGCTCGGGCCGCTTACGCTTGTCGCGCATGGCCGTGTAGTTGCGCTGCTTGCACTCGGTGCACTGCAATGTCACGTTCTCTCGCATAACATTATTATCCCATAATACCCGTTATGTTTCCACGAACCCGATACCGGGTCGATTCCTAAGTTTTCAACCGCAGGCTGGAAGCCTGCACTACAACGTTTCGCGAATGCCTTTGTGGTGCAGCCATCCTGGCTGCTCGCGGCGCTATCTCAAATTGTGGTGCAGCCATCCTGGCTGCGCGCGGCGCTATCTCAATTTGTGGTGCAGCCATCCTGGCTGCACGCGGTGCTACTCCCGAATCGCCGTCACTACGCCCGAGCCCACCGTCCGGCCGCCTTCGCGGATAGCGAAGCGCAACTGTTCGGTCATGGCGATCGGCGTGATCAGTTCCGCCGTGATCGTCACGTTGTCGCCCGGCATCACCATTTCGACGCCATCCGGCAACTTCAACGAGCCCGTCACGTCCGTCGTGCGGAAATAAAACTGCGGACGGTAGCCCGTGAAAAACGGCGTGTGACGTCCGCCCTCTTCTTTCGTCAGCACGTACACTTCGCCTTCGAATTTCGTGTGCGGCGTGATCGATTTCGGTTTCGCGATCACCATCCCGCGCTCGACGTCCTCGCGGTCAATCCCGCGCAACAAAAGGCCCACGTTGTCGCCCGCCTGGCCCTCGTCCATCATCTTGCGAAACATCTCGACGCCCGTGCACGTCGTCTCGCGCGTCTCGCGGATGCCGATGATCTCAACCTTGTCGCCCGTGTGAATCACGCCCTGCTGAATCGCGCCCGTTACCACCGTGCCGCGCCCCGTGATCGTGAACACGTCTTCCACCGGCATCAGGAACGGTTTGTCGAGCGCGCGCGCCGGCGTCGGGATGAACTCGTCGACCGCCTTCATCAGCTCGAGCACTTTTTGCTTGCCGATTTCCGGGTTGTTGCCTTCCATCGCCGCGCGCGCGGAACCGCGGATGATCGGCGTGTCGTCGCCGGGGAAATTGTATTTCGTCAGGAGCTCGCGCATTTCCATCTCGACGAGGTCGAGCAATTCCGGATCGTCCACGAGGTCGACCTTGT
>JBGTJY010000061.1:0-2087 GCA_041744855.1 Candidatus Hydrogenedentales bacterium | reverse complement strand
GATTCGCTTGTGTCGCCGGCAAGTGCCACGCGCCGCTTAAAAAGCAGCGCTACAAATAATCCGATCTAGCTGCGAACGCTACCACGACCCGTCATCGCGCGACCGTAACAATCACTCTTTAGTGCTGGTGCTCTTCGTGATGATGATGCGCGTCCGGTTGCGCGTGTTGCTGGTGATCGTGCCGCTGGATGAACACCGGCACGATGGTCGATTCCCCCTCGTACCCCGGAAGCGACTCGACGCCCTCCGCCGCGGCAAGTTGCACTTCATACGGCTCGCGATGGCGCACGAGCCGCACGATCACGTAGTTATCGAGCACCCAAAACTCCGTGAGATGTCCCGCCTGTTTCTTGTACCACGTATCCGCGCCCGTCAACTGCGTCCAGAGAATGCGATGCGCCTGAAACCGCCCCGCGGGCACGGCGACCGCGTCGACGCCCTTGTACTCGAGTCGCACGCGATACGTCGGAAACGAACCGAGCCCTTCCGCTCCGTTGCCCCAATCGCAAACGGTCCACTCCTGCGCGTTCCCGTCAGCCAGCGCGAAACGCCGCAGCAAGATATTCGGAAGCACATACGAATCCGGCCGCGCGTTGTAGTCGAACAGCGCATCGTTCGCGATGGTGTACTCCGCGTTCTCGAGCACGTCCCCAGGCGCGCATTTCGACTGAATAGCCGTGCCGCCGCGGAACTCGACGTGCGCTGCAAACGGGGGCAATTGCCCCAGCCTGCCACGCGCCATCGCGAACGTCACCGGTCGATGACTCGCATCGCCGGTCGCGTAGGTCGTCTCATTGAAAAACGAGATATGGCCCAAGGCCCGAATCGATCCGTCGTCCATCCGATTTACGCGCACCTCTACCGGCCCGTCAAACTCGCGCCCCCGCGCATAGTGCTTATACGCGCCGTGAAAAATCGTCTGACCGCCCATCGTTTCGGTCGTCGCTATCGGCGGAACCGGATTCAGCGGCCGGCGCACCGACGCATCAAGAATCTCGCCCCCGCGCTCGATCCAAATCCGTGCGCGATAGCCGCCGGAATTGTCGGAGTCCTGGCCGTCGTTGATGCCAAGATAAAGCCGTCCCTCGCCTTCCGAGGTTTTTTTCCAACGAATTTCCGGACCCACATAGCCCGCGCCCTGGATGGGTTCAGTCGCCAGCGGGCCAATGGGTTCCGACCCAACCATCCCCACCAAAGCCATGAACGAAATCCCCGGCATCAGAATCGAATCCGGCTGGGGCCCGGCGTCACCAGAACCCGCCGGACCAAACTTCGCTTCGCTATCCTGATCGTTCCATTGCGCCGCGCCGTCCGCCGCGATGTAGAGCACATCGTCCCGCCGCAACATCAGGCCGGTGTCCTGCCAAGTCGCGAAATCGCAGGCTGGATCGTTTCCCAAAACGGTCATCTCAAGCGTCGGAGAAGAATTTGGGAGCACGAATTCGGTCTGTTGCGCCCCCGCAATCGCGCACAAAACGAAGCCAAACGAGCACGCAACCGACTTCAACCCGCGAATCATTTCAGTATCCTTAGAATCTTGCCGAGCAACTTTCGCAACGCGCATCGAATCACTATAGTTACGAGGTTCCACAACGTTTCGAACTCCGTTGGAAATCTACGGATATAGGCACGACGACGAGACCAAACTGATCACCGATCTGTACATACAGTTGCAGGAAATCCGGGGTCGGACTGTCCCGTTCAATTCTGAAACAAGGCTTGGGAAATTGGTGTCAACCAAGCGGAGCTTTTGGCGCAAGTACGATCCCGAATAGAAATTCAGGAACGAGAGCCGGAGTACACTTGGAAACGAGATCAAACTGGACACCAACAATCGGTTATCGCGTCCCGGCCTCGCCAAGTAAATCCATTCGATCCGTCAATTGCCTACGCAGGCTTTCTTGAATCGAGGCATGCTGCGGGCGTCCGTAGAGATTGATCACCTCGCCCGGATCATTCACGAGGTCATACAACTCATCCCGTTCCGCGTTCATGACGTCGCGAATGAGTTTCCATTCCGACGTGCGCCACATCCGCAAAGATGCTGTCGTGTAGTGGTGGATGTCGTATTCGCCGTAGAACGCGTC
>JBGTJY010000060.1:0-4176 GCA_041744855.1 Candidatus Hydrogenedentales bacterium | reverse complement strand
CCCCCACTTCTCGCAATGACGGAGCGTGTGAGTTGCGCGGGGTCGCGTGATGGGAGAGGTCCCCGCCTACCGCCCGCGGGGATGACAGATAGCGGGCTTGCGGGGAGGACGTGTGGGGACGACGCGGGGACGACTGAGTTCCGGGGCGTGGGAGATTGCCACGTCGGTGTCTCGCGACACCTCCTCGCAATGACGGGTTGTGGACGGTATGATCGTTCGCATTCGCGGAGCGATCGTTTCATGTTCTTTTCCATCTCAGTGTGTTTGGCGCTTGCGGTTCAGGGGGCGTCTCCCGAAGAAATCCTGGCCACGTTCGCGATTAATCCTGCGTTTCAGATCGAGCTTGTTGCGATGGAGCCGGTGGTGATGGACCTGGTGGACCTCGAGTTTGATGAGCACGGACGGGCGTATGTGGTCGAGATGCCGGGGTATCCGTTTTCGGACCCGGGTGCGCCGGGGCGGATTGTCGCGCTGGAGGATACGGATGGCGATGGGCGTTTCGACCGGCGCACGGTTTTCGCGACGGACTTTCCCGTGGCGGATTCGCTGCTTCCGTATGAGGGCGGATTGCTCGTGGCTTCGCCGCCGGATTTGCTTTTCGTGAAGGACACGGATGGCGACGGCGTGGCGGGCAAGGTCATGCCTGACTTGCGCGAGGTGCTCGTGAGCGGGTTCGCGGTGGGCAATCCGCAGCACAATTTCAATGGCCTGACGCACGGCCTCGACAATTGGGTGTACGGCGCGAACGGCGATAACGGCGGCTCGATTTTCTGGGCGGGCGACGATGCGAATCGCGTGTCCATCGCGCGCAACGATTTTCGCGTGCACATCCCGACGAAACGCATCGAGGCCTACGGGCGCACGACGGGCGGATTCGGCATCGCGTTCGACGATTGGGGCCGAATGTTCGGCACGCACAATCTGGTGCACATTAGTCACCTCGTTTTTCCGGGCCGCTATATCGCGGGCTTCCCGGAGCACAGTCTGCACGAGAACATCTCCGACCATAGCGAGGGCGAGACGGCTCGCATCTTCCCGATTGGCGTGCAGGAGACGCGCGTGAATCACGAGGAACAGTCGGGGTATTTCTCGGGCGCGTGCGGCATCATGTATTACGGCGGCGGCGCGTTTCCTGAAAACTTCAACGGCAACGTGTTCGTGTGCGACGTCGTTCTGAATCTGATTCATCGCGACGTGATTTCGCCGGACGGCGCGAGCCTGCGCGCGTCGCGGGTGGATGAGCGCGTCGATTTTCTTGCGTCGACCGATCGCGCGTTTCGGCCGGTGAATTTGACAGTCGGACCCGATGGCGCGTTGTACGTCGTCGACATGCACCGCGCGGTCATTGAGCATCCGGAGTGGATTCCCGACGAGATCGAAGTGAAACTGGATGTGAATGCGGGTAAGGCCGAGGGCCGGCTCTTCCGCATCACGCCTAAAGGCGGCTTGCCGAAACGTACGCCGAATTTCGATCGCAACGATTTGCGCGCGGTCGTCGCATCGCTTGCGGATGCGAACAAGTGGTGGCGCGATACGGCGCAACGGCTGCTCGTCCAGTGGAACGCGACGGATGCCGCTCCCGAGCTTGAGCAAATGGCGCGCGAGCATGAAAGCCCTGTCGCGCGCTTGCACGCCCTGTGGACATTGCAAGGTCTGGACGCGCTCGGTGACGAGACGCTCCTGCGCACGCTCGCGGATGCCAACGCGGGGCTGCGCGAAAACGCGGTGCAAATAGCCGAGGCTCGGCTTGCCAATAGTGACAAACTGCGTAGCACGGTTCGCAATATGAGCGGCGATGCCGACGCGCGCGTGCGCATGTACGTGGCGCTTGCGCTGAGCACGCTCGATTCGCCGGATATCGCGGGCCTGTCCGCGATCGCGCATCGCGATATCGAGGATCGGTGGACGCGTCTCGCGCTGCTCGCGGGATTCGGCAAACAACCGGGGAATTCACTCACGGCGCTGTTGAAAGACGAATCGATCCGCGACCTCGACGCCGCAGCTGAGTTGCTGTCGAACCTGGCGAGGCTGACGGGAAATGAAGCCTCGCAGCGCGAGATTCAATCGGTCGTCGAGGCTGCGTCGGGGGACGAGCTCGCGGAATCCACGCGTGTCGCGTTACTGGTGGGACTCGTCGCTGGTTTGGAGACGCCGAAAGATGCGTCGAAGATCAATCTCGATTCGTTGCTCGATGCCGATTCGCCGCGCCTCCAACTGGCGGCGGGAAACGTCGCGGTTAGGCTTGAACAAGAATTCCCGCCCCAATTTCGGGAACGGATAGGGCGTGCCGGTGTTGTCGCGTTGGACGCCGCTGCCTCGAAGGAAACGCGGCTGGAAAACCTGGCGCTGCTTGAGCTCGCGCCGTACGAGGAACGCGCCGACACGCTGTTCACGTTGCTCGACAAATCGCATCCCGCGGAAATTCAGCGCGCCGCGATCGAGCAACTCCAGCGCGTGCGCAAGCCCGAGGTCGCCCAGCGTCTGATCGATCGCTGGGACACGCTGGGGCGCAACGTGCTGCCCGTCGCGGGAGACATCCTGCTGTATCAACGCGACAATCACGACGTTCTGCTGACGGCGCTCGAATCGGGCAAAATTTCGCTGGGCCAAATGGACTTCCACCTCGAGCGCCGCCGCGTGCTGTTGCGCTCGCGCGACGAATCGATCAAGAAGCGCGCCGAGGCGCTCTTTACGGATGCGGGGGTGGTGACGCGCGGCGAGGCGATCGAACGCATGCGGCCCGCGCTTGCACTCAGCGGCGATCCCGCGAATGGCAAGACTGTTTTCACCGAACTGTGCGCGAAGTGCCACGAGATTTCCGGCGAAGGCGTATCGCTTGGTCCGAGTCTGACGGACATATTTCGCAAAAGCCCGGAGACGCTGCTGCACGACATTCTCGATCCGAACGCCGGGGTCAATCCCGAATACATCAGCTACGCGATCGAAACAACGGACGGCGCGTTCTATAGCGGCATCGTCGCAGCGGAGACGGACGATGCGGTGACGTTGCGCGAGGCGGAAGGCAAAGAGACGGTCGTTCCGCGCGACAAGATTAAGGAGATGTTTTCTGGCGGGCTGTCCATCATGCCGGAGGAACTCGAGGTGGATATGGCGCCGCAAACGATGGCGGATTTGCTCGCGTATCTATTGCAACCGCGTTGACGGGAGGGACGCGCTCCTGCGCGTCCGGGATCTCGCGACAAACTCTGGACGCGGAGGACCGCGTCGCTGCCGGGCGAGATTCGAATCCCAGCCGGCGACATGATCGATCGCGGCGGGGTGTGCTACCGTTGCGCACTCGGCGGGACGGGCATCCCGCGAGACTGCGCTTTTCCCCTGAGAGGAGATTTCTCATGCGTTACTTTTTATCTGCCGCAGCCCTTGCGCTTTCTGCGTCGGCGTTCGCGCAGCAGGGTGTCACCGATGGCCAATGGCCGAACTTTTCCGGCGACAAAGGCGCGACGAAATATTCCGCGCTCGATCAGATCACGCCGGCGAATGTGGCGAATCTCAAAGAGGCTTGGCGGTGGGAATCGCCGGACAACGCGATCCTCGCGGAGAATCCCAGCAAGATGCCCGGCGGTTTTAAGGTGACGCCGATCATGGTCGGCGACACGCTCTACGCCGTCACGACGTATAACATCGCGGTCGCGATCGACGCGGCGACGGGCGCATCGAAGTGGACGTTCGACCCGAAAGTGTGGGAGGGACCCCGCCCCGGCAATCTCGGTTTCAATTCGCGCGGCGTCGCCTATTGGTCGGATGGCGCGGGCGACGAGCGGATTCTCCTCGGCACGCAACACAATTATCTATACGCCATCAACGCGAAGACGGGTGAACTCGTCAAAGACTTTGGCGATGCCGGCGTGGTCGACATGATCGAGCCCTATCGCCGCAAAGTCGATCGGCGCGACGTGTGGGCGATCTCGCCGGGGTTAGTGGTGGGCGATGTCGTCGTTTTCGGCCGCGCGATCAACGATGGCCCATCCGTGAAAGAAGGGCCGCCGGGCGATGTCATGACGTTCGACGTTCGCAGCGGCGACTTGAAGTGGGTATTCAAGAATCCGCCGGAAAAAGACCAGCCCGGTTACGACTCGTGGAAAGACGGCTCGGCGGACTACACGGGGAACGCGAATGTGTGGACGCATATGTCCGCGGATCCGGAGCTTGGCCTTG
>JBGTJY010000059.1:0-3939 GCA_041744855.1 Candidatus Hydrogenedentales bacterium | reverse complement strand
CCGGGCCCGCGTCGCAATATCGCCAAAAATATGGAAGAGCTTTTCCGGTTCGACGCTCGGTTTCTTGATGACCAACGCGATCGTCTTCGGGAGCGCGAGGACCTCCTTGACGGAATAGCAGGCGATGGTGGCGCCGATCGTTCCGCTCGCAATCAGGAGTGCCGACTGATAATGGATCAAGTGCGAGATATGATTACCTTCGAGGACGGCGGCGAGGAGGACAAGGGCGGTGCCTCCCAGGAGGCCCACAATGGTGATCGGATCCATAGCTCTCCCCCGCGCCGACAGACGGATCGCCGCCGACGCCTAGATGCATTACCCCCGGAATAGCCCGCGACGATTCCCCACGGCGCTGAACCGACTCACGACGGAGAATTCCCTGAAGACATTCCCCGCCCCCTACGTTAAAGTGTACTCGCGAAGGCGTCGAAATCCAAGCGGCCCACGACGCTGTGAGTTCATAGACTTAACTGCAACACCCGGTCCTAAGCCCTTTTTGGCTGGTGAATCCGGACCGACAAAAGAGGAAGGCACCGGGGTTTCGGCGCCGCCGTCTATTTCGCCCATCCGTATGGCGCCTGGGAACGGGCCTACAATGAGAACACCAACGGCCGTCCCAGCAATACCTGCCGCGCGTGAACGGCTGCGCGGCTGCTACAATACCCGCCCGCGCGATGGCCGACAGCGTGCGCGGAACGGGAGTCGCCATGGAACAAGTTCAAGAGACCGCGCTGATCACGGGTGCATCCGCTGGTATTGGCCTTGAGTTGGCGCGCGTATTCGCGCAAAACGAATACGACCTCGTGGTCGTCGCACGGCGCCAGGAAAAACTGGAAGCGCTGAAAGTGGAACTCGAGCGCGACTACGGCGTCAACGTCACGGTCCTCGCATCCGACCTCAGTAATCCCGGTTCGCCCTCCGCCATCTACGACACCCTGCAGCGGGATGAGATTCACGTCGACGTGCTGGTGAACAATGCCGGACTCGCGATTCTCGAAAGGTTTCACGAAGTACCGGTCGACGACGTGCTGAGCCTCGTGCAAGTGAATGTCGTCGCGCTGACTCACCTGACCCGTCTCTTCCTCGCGCCGATGGTCGCGAAGGGACGCGGCCGCATCCTCAACGTCGCGTCCGTCGTCAGCTTTTACCCGACGCCAAATTTCGCCGCCTATGGCGCGAGCAAGGCCTTCGTGCTTTCGCTCTCGGAGGCGCTATCCACTGAACTGGAAAAGACCGGCGTCACCGTGACGGCGCTGTGTCCGGGCTACACGAAGACCGATATGATTGACGGAGCGTTCACCTCGACGGGCCTGGACACCTGGGATCGATTCATCCCGCCCATGATGAAAATGGACGCGGCGTCCGTCGCGCGGGAAGGTTTCAAGGCCTGCATGCGAGGCAAGGCGGTCCACGTCACGGGTCTGCCGAACCAATTCGCGACGGAATGGATTCGCCGCCAGCCCAAGTGGCTTGTGCGCCGGGCAGGTGGACTCTTCGCGCGGACCTCGAGGAACTCTTCCTAAGACCGTGTCTCCTAACTCGAAACTGATGCGAGTCCTGCGCGATCCGTTGTTGCACTTCGTCTTGATTGGCGCCGCGATTTTTGCCGCCAATGCGTACTTTAGTCCTCGCAACCAACAAGCGAATCCGAGCAACCAACAAGCGCATACGAACGACGCAATTTACGTAGGGCCAGACGAACTCCAACGGCTCCGATCGATCTGGGAAGAACGTTGGGGCACGACGCCATCGCAAGACGATCTCCGTACGCTTGTCGATGATTTCGTGCGCGAAGAAATTCTGTATCGCGAAGCGCTTTCGCTCGGACTCGACGAAGGCGACATCATCGTGCGGCGGCGGCTTGCACAAAAGCTCGCCTTCCTCTCGCAGGACATCGCGCCGGACGGCGAAGCCAGCGCCGAACCGACGGACGACGATCTCCGCGCGTGGTTTGAATCGAACAAGAATATTTACCGCGTCGAACCTCGCCTGACGTTCACTCAAGTCTTCTTTGAGGGCACGCGGACGGTCGAGGCGGAACAAGCCCTCGCCGGATTGAGAGCGGGAACTGCTGCGGAACCAACGCAGACCGATCCTCCCGGGCCTATTAAGCCGCAGTACGGCGAAACGCCGCTGAACGAAATCGCAACCGAGTTCGGTCCCCCATTCGCAGAGGCATTGCGCACGGCAATAATTGGCGAATGGTTCGGGCCGGTCGCATCTCGCCACGGCGTCCATCTCGTGAACATTCGCGCGCGCAACGACGGATACACGCCGACATTTGAAGACGTGAGCGGCGCCGTCGAAAGCGATTGGCTCGCGGAACAAACGCGCCACGTCGACTCGAAATTCTACGACGAACTCCGCAGCCGGTATAACGTCGATCTCGATCCAGAAGTCCAATCCGCCATAGGCGTCGAATGATACGCACGTTCCGCCGTCGAACCGTCGCGTCCGTGTTGGTCTGCGTGCTGTCGGCAACGTGTTCGGCGATCGCATCCGCTCACGAAGTGCGTCCCGGCTATCTCGAACTTACCGAGCGCGAAGGCGGTCAATTCGACGTGCTCTGGCGCGTGCCGTTATATCGCGGCGCGCCGTTGTTCATTCGCCCGATCCTGCCCGCATCCACGTCGCCCGAGACGCCCATAGCGTCAAGCGCAGCGAACGGCGCGGAGATTAAGCGCTGGCGCGTGTCCATCGACGGAAGCCTCCGCGGCGAGACCATCCAAATTCAGAATCTCGAATCAACAGTCACCGACGTGCTCGTCCGAATTCAATTCGCCGATGGCGGCTCCGAGACGCTGCGCCTCACTCCCGATGCCGCTACCACGACGATCCCAACCGTGCCATCGCGATTTCTCGTCGCACAAAACTACATCGAACTCGGCGTGCAACACATCCTCCTCGGCATTGACCACCTCCTGTTCGTATTGTCGCTGGTGCTACTCGTTACGGGTTTCCTACGACTCGTTGAAACCATCACGGCATTCACGATCGCGCACAGCATTTCACTCGCGGCGGCGACGCTTGGGATTGTCAACGTACCATCCGCGCCCGTCGACGCCATCGTCGCGCTCAGCATTGTGTTCGTCGCGGGCGAAATCATTCATAAGGGTATGGGCCGTCCCAGTCTTGGCGAGCGCTATCCCTGGGCCGTTGCGTTCATGTTCGGCCTGCTACACGGCCTCGGATTCGCGGGCGCGTTGACGGCGCTCGGCCTGCCGCAGCACGCCGTTCCCATCGCGCTGCTCTTCTTCAATGTCGGGGTCGAAGCGGGGCAATTGATCTTTATCATCGGAGCATTGCTTTTCATGCTGGTGCTCGATCGCATGAGAATTTCTTGGCCCCAGTGGAGTTACCGCATCCCCGCATACGCCATCGGGGGCATCGCGATGTTTTGGTGTTTCCAGCGTATCGCGGCGATGGTCGGATTCGCGTGATGTCGCTGCACGCGCTTCACGCAATCGTGCGCAAGTAAGTCAGTAGTCCCTCGCGGTCGTCGACCTGGATCTCGTGCGCGAGTGAGCTTCGCGACAGCATCGTCCGCACGGAAGCTAACAACGGTTGATCCGAATAACCATGATCGCGCAGAGTGTGCATGCATTTGAGCGTTTTGAAGGCATCGAACCAGCGCATGCGTTGTCGTTGTAGCGAGTCCGAATCGCGCGCGTGGCGGATGAGTTTCGGCCACACCAGTTCGATCGATTCCGCGCGCAAAAAATCCGCAAGCGCGGGTTCCACTGCGTTCGCTTCGTTCAACAACTGCCCCGCGTCGTCATTTCGTCGCAGTACCTCGATAGCCGCGCGCAGAACCTCGAACGCATCCGGATGATACGCGCCCGGGTCGGCAGTCGAGGCAAGTAATTCCGACATGCGCCGACCCGTTCCGAACGGCACGCGATCCGACACACGCGCGGAGGGATGGACCGTCGTGCCGCG
>JBGTJY010000058.1:0-1611 GCA_041744855.1 Candidatus Hydrogenedentales bacterium | reverse complement strand
ACGCGGGAACGGATCCAAGTGGTCTTGGACGCGATCGCGACTGCAGGCGGCACGGGGCACGGCGCGATCATGGATTCATTCGATCGCGCATCGATCCGTGGCGTGATGGAGGCCGAGGCGCAACGGCGCGGCGCAATCCATATTCTCGTGAATTGCATCGGCGGCAATCTCGAGAATGCGACGACGTCGAACGATCGACCGTTCTTCGATCTCGAGGCGGACGATCTCGCCGGCGTGCTCGAGCTGAATTGGCTACGCGGGACTGTGCTGCCGTGCCAGGAATTCGCGCGCGCGATGATTCGCAATCCGGACGGCGGATCGATCATCAATATCTCGTCGATGGCCGCGTTGCGCCCATTGACGCGCATCCCAGCCTATAGCGCGGCGAAGGCCGCCGTCGAGAATTTCACGCGCTGGCTCGCGGTGCATCTTGCGACGGAGTACAGCCCGAAGCTGCGGGTGAACGCGATTGCGCCGGGTTTCTTCTTGTCGGAGCAAAACCGGTATTTGTTGCAAGGCGAGAATGGCGAAATGACGGAGCGCGGCCGGCGCATTCTCGAGCATACGCCGATGGGCCGATTCGGCGAGGCGGACGAAGTAGGAGAAGCGGCGGTGTGGTTGGCGTCGGATGCGGCACGATTCGTCACGGGCGTAGTCGTGCCGGTGGACGGCG
The DNA here is from genome assembly GCA_041744855.1 of Candidatus Hydrogenedentales bacterium. GTDB lineage: Bacteria > Hydrogenedentota > Hydrogenedentia > Hydrogenedentales > JBGTJY01. Next base: position 938 of record JBGTJY010000058.1, on the reverse strand, counting down.
GATTCTCGGCGTTCGCGGGAGTGTAATGGTCGATGGAATTGGCGAGTCACAAGCCTAAGCATGAGTTTTTCATCGCGATCGATTCGGATGGGTGTGCATTCGACACGATGGAGTTGAAGCATAAGGAATGCTTCATTCCGAACATCATTAAGCATTGGGAATTGCAGGCAGTATCCAAATATGCGCGGCAGGCCGCCGAGTTTGTGAACCTGTATTCCAAGTGGCGCGGCATCAATCGATTCCCGGCCTTGACGATGACGCTCGATCTGCTCGAAGTGCGGCCCGAGGTCAAAGCGCGCGGAATTCGCATGCCCGACATGCCGAACCTGCGCAAGTGGATCAAGACGGAATCGAAGTTGAGCGAGCCTACGCTCGAGGCCTATTGCGCAAAGCACGACGACCCGGACATGCATCGGGCGCTCGAGTGGAGCCGCGCAATCAACGAGACGGTCAGCGATTTCGTCCACGAAGTGCCGCCGTTTCCGTGCGTGCGGGAATCGCTCGTCGAGGCAAGCGCGCGCGCGGACCTGCTGGTATGCAGCGCCACACCGCACGATGCGTTAGCGCGCGAATGGGGCGAGCACAATCTCGCGTCGTACGTGTTCGCAATCGCGGGTCAGGAGCAGGGCAGCAAGAGCGAACACATTGCGAAGTCCGCGGGCGGGAAGTATCCGCCGCATCGGATGCTGATGATTGGCGACGCGCCCGGCGATTTGAATGCGGCGAAAGCGAACAACGCGCTCTTCTATCCGATTCTGCCGGCAGACGAAGAGCGGTCGTGGCAACGTTTCTTCGATGAAGGCATGGCGCGGTTCTTTGGCGAGCAGTTCGCAGGCGAATACGAGACGGGACTCATCGGCGAGTTCACGAAGTTGCTGCCGGATACGCCGCCTTGGATGTGACGGACCTTCGGTAGCGCCGCTTTTCAAGCGGCCCCA
>JBGTJY010000057.1:0-3125 GCA_041744855.1 Candidatus Hydrogenedentales bacterium | reverse complement strand
CGGCAACAGTGGCGACCCGCGCCGCTTAAAAAGCCGCGCTACAAATGCGAGCGCGTCACGGACTTGAGCGCACTAAGCTCAACGCACTTTCATTCCCCGTGCGCTCCGTGCCCCCGTGGTAAAAAAAGGCCTACGCAGTCCGCTCGCGGTTGTGCCGCACAATCGCGCCCTCCGCGAGATACACAACATCCTCCGCGATGTTCGTCGCGAGGTCCGCGATTCGCTCGAGATGCCGCGAAACGCTCAGCAGTTGGATCAACGCCGCCACCCGATCGGGATGCTTTTGCACGCCCTGTTCGACGAGCGTGTACATGCGCCGATTCATCGTATCCACCTCGTCGTCGGCCTTGCGCACTTCGCGTGCGAGTTTGGGGTCAACCTTCACGAAGGCGTCGAGCGTCTTCTGCAACATCCATTGCGTCTTCTCCGCCATTGCGACGAAATCGAAGCCCGAATCCGCCGGCGGCTGCGACGAAAGCCATTCAGCCCGCTCCGCGATGTTGACGGCCAGATCGCCGATCCGCTCGAGGTCGTTGTTAATCTTCAGCGCCGACACGAGAAATCGCAGGTCGACCGCAACGGGCTGATACAACGCCAGGATTTTCAAACACTCTTCCTCGATCGCCACGTCCATGTCGTCGATCGCGGTGTCATTCTCGACTACACGTTGCGCCAACGCCGCATCGCGCTCGGTAAGCGCGCGCACCGAGTTGCGCACCGATTCCTCCACTTTCGCGCCCAGCGAAAGCAGCTCCTTCTTCAGGTCTTCAATCTCGCGTTGGAAATGAGTCGTCATAGCATCGTCCGGGAGGGACGCGCTCCTGCGCGTCCGGCGTGCGGAATCGAATCCGCATGTTCAAAAAATACGCTCACCCAAATCGCCCCGTAATGTAATCTTCCGTCGCTTTCTCTTTCGGTTTCGTGAATATCTGCGTCGTCACGCCAAACTCGATCAGTTTACCCTCGTAGAGGAAGCCCGTATAGTCCGACACGCGGCTCGCTTGTTGCATGTTATGCGTCACGATAACGATTGTGTAGTTCCGGCGCAATTCACCAATCAGCTCTTCGATGCGCGCCGTCGAACGCGGATCGAGCGCCGAGCACGGCTCGTCCATCAGGATCACTTCCGGGTTCACCGCGATCGCGCGCGCGATGCACAAGCGTTGCATTTGTCCGCCCGACAAACTCAACGCCGACTCCTGCAACCGATCCCGCACTTCGTCCCACAGCGCCGCGCCGCGCAGGCTCTGTTCCACCGCCTCCGTGAGCACCGTGCGGTCGCGTACCCCCGCGATCCGAAGCCCGTAGATCACATTCTCGAAAATCGACTTCGGAAACGGATTGCTGCGCTGAAATACCATGCCGACCCGCCGACGCAGCGATATCACGTCGAGATCGGGCAAGTTAATTTCCTCGCCGTCGAGCAGAATATTCCCCTCGATGCGTACGCCGTCGATCAAGTCCGTCATGCGATTGAGGCATCGCAGAAAGGTCGACTTGCCGCAACCCGAGGGTCCGATCAGCCCGATCACGCGCCGGCGGGGAATCTTCATCGAAACGTCGAACAACGCCTGCGCCTCGGTATAAAAGAGGCTCAGGTCCTTTGTTTCAACGACCGGATTCTCAAAGTCGCGGGGACTTAGATCGTCCGGATTATTCGAGAGTGTCGCCGCCATTCAGTTGGGCCCGTTGTTCAGCATGCGTGGCAATCAAAAGCCGCCGACCGAATATTTTTTGCGCATGCGATCGCGCAACACGATGGCCAGTGCGCTCATGCTCAGCACAATTAATATCAGCAGCAGGGTCGTCACAAATACCATCGGTTTCGCGGCTTCCACGTTCGGCGATTGGAACCCGATATCATATATGTGAAAGCCGAGGTGCATAAACTTCCGGTCCGCGTGAATAAACGGAAAGTTTCCGTCCAAGGGCAGCGTCGGCGCGAGCTTGACGACGCCCGTGATCATCAACGGCGCAACTTCGCCCGCCGCGCGCGCCATGGCCAGAATGAACCCCGTCAAGATTCCCGGCGACGCCATAGGAATCAGAATGCGCAGCAGCGTCTGAAACTTCGTCGCGCCGAGTGCAAGCGATCCTTCGCGCGTGCCAATCGGGATAGCGCCGAGCGCCTCTTCGGTGGCGACGATCACGACGGGAACCGTCAGCAATCCGAGCGTCAGACTTGCCCACAGAATCCCCCCCGTGCCAAACGTCGGCGTGGGCAGCCGCTCCGAGAAGAACAGCGCGTCAATCGTGCCGCCAAGGCCATACACAAAAAAGCCGAGGCCGAAAATTCCGTACACGATGGAGGGCACGCCCGCTAGATTGTTCACGGCGATGCGGACGATGCGCACCGCGAGCCCCTGCCGCGCATACTCGCGCAAATACACGCCGGTGACAACGCCCAGCGGAAACGAAAATATGCTCATCAAGAACACAAGCATGATCGTGCCGAATATCGCCGGGAACAGACCGCCCTCCGTGTTCGCCTCGCGCGGCTCGTCGAACAACAATTCGCCGAGCTTGACGACATAGTGGGCGATCTTCTGCGTTGCGGGCATCGAATTCGGTCGATACGGCCGCACGATCTCGATCAATTCGGTCGTCACTTCGGTTCCGGACGCATCGATAAACGTGACCGTTTCGGCGGATAGCTCCTGACGAAGGGCATCGTATGCTTCCTGCACCGCGCTCAATGATTCTTCGATCGCGGCGTACTCCGCGGATACCGGCGCGTCTGCCTCCGAGAACGCTTCTCCGGCCGCCTTGAGTTGCCGCAATCGCTCGCGCTCCAGGCGATAGTTCAACGACATCGTCTGGTCGTCGAGGCGTTCAAGCTCTTCCGCGCGTTCGTGAACGATTTCCCATCGCGATCGAAACGCCGTCCACTCGGTCCCGCTCAAGAATCCGTAGAAGTTCCCATTTTCGACGCGCTCGAGCACGACCGCATCGGGGGGATACGACGTCTCATCGATCGTCGCGTTGTCGAGCCAACAAAAATCGAGCCCGTAGAGATCCCGGTTCCCAATCTTAAGTTGGATGCGCCCGCGATCGCCCTCGCCACCTTTCTCGGTCGACCACATCTCGCCCATGGCGCGGGTGCCGTCTTCGAGCTCGACCACGGC
>JBGTJY010000056.1:0-3176 GCA_041744855.1 Candidatus Hydrogenedentales bacterium | reverse complement strand
GGTATGCGACCTATGAGAAGAGGGGCGAGGTACAGCGGCGGGAAAGCTGCCGCTACGAACGGTTTTTTTAGAAGCTGGGGCCGAGGAAGCGGCAGGTCCATTCGTTGTTGGCGCCCCACGGCGTGACGGAGCATTGCCACGCGGAGTAGAACGAGACGCCCATGGCGATTGCGATACCGAGCCAAGCCCAGCGGTTGCGCACGCGCTGAAGCCAGGGCGCGGCCATCAGCAAGAGAATCGGCATTGCTACGACATACCAGCGGAATCCGAATGCCGAGCCGCCGTAGTTGTTCGTCGTCAGGCCGTAGTAGGCGCTGAGGACCGCGAAGCCGGCCATGCCTCCGAGCAGGAGAGTGCGCTGGGGAAAATCTTTTTTTATTGCCGCGATGATTGCCGCGACTATGCCGAAAATCGTCACGGGATAAAGTGAGAAGAGTCCTTTCCGGCCGAAGGTCATGTGGAATAGGTAGACGAGTTTGGGTTCGTTGAGGCCGTCCATCTCGCGGGGATTTCGCCAGTAGGAAGCTTCGTAGAGGTAGAGCTCCGGCCTTGTTTGCACAGGCAGGACGCCGCCAGTGACCTTGATCATGATCGCCGAATGGACGACGATCGGAATCGCCGCGCCGATCGAGGTGTAAATGAGCGTTGGGCGCGGCAACTTGCGCACGAGATAGATACCGGCGACGAGGACGAAAATCGCGGCGGGCATGTCCATCGCCGCGGCGAGACCGCCGGAAATTCCGAACAGAAAGAATCTGCGCGGCGCTGGATCGAGTTTGCCGCTGCCGAGCCCGACGGCGTAGTAGACGGCCATTACGAGCAGTCCCGTCGCGGGCACGTGGTTGTTGATGTTGGTGCCGTAGGCCCAGAGTTGCGTGCCGAACGCGAGCGCCAGGAGACAGAACGCGCGGGTCCAGCCGTCTTCGATGAACAGCCGCAACGTCGCGGCGAAATAGATGAGTGCCAAAATGTACGCGCCGCCGATGAGCGTCATCGACATGAAGCGGATGATCGATTCGGTGTCTTCGGGCTCGTCCAGGCTCCAACCGAAGACGGGTTGCATCAGCGCGTATTCGGCCGTCATGAACAGCGGCAACATCGGCGGCTTGCTCGATAGCATCCGACCGTTCACCATCACTTTGTCGATGGTGCGCTGCTCGAACGTGATGGGCTCTTCGCCAAGGGGGCGATCGATGTACCACGTCCCGAATTGGGTGAGCGAGTAGACGGTCGCGAGGCGGCTATCCGCGGTGTCGCCGAACGATCGGCCGTAGGTACCCAACGCCACGAAGACGATGGCGACGACGACGATCGCCATCTCGAGGATGCGCGCGTCTGGCCACTGCCCCGCGCTGTTTTCGTTCACCTTCCGCCCCCGAATTAGTCTTGGAAATCCCGAGCCGCCGAATGCGAGATTGCGCGCAATGACGGACTCGCTACTTCCAGAATTGCAGCCGGTTCATTGTGCGATCGAACCAGCCCTGGTCCGACGGCTCCTCGCCCGCTATCGTGCGTTCGACTGTCTCGTTGACCTGCGTCCACTCGCCGTTGACGAGTTCTTCGGTCCTGTCGGCGACGAACAAGCTGCCGATCTTGCGCCACTCGCCGCTGCGGAATTCGTACGAGACGGTTTCGCTGCCGGTATCGCGGAGGAAATTCTGGTCAGCCCGGGCGTCCTCGCGGCTGCGATGGAGCCGAGTCGAGTATCGGACTTTGTCGTAGGAGACTTCTGCGGCGTAGGGCGAGGTGCGCGAGTCGCGTTCGTTGAAGGCGAGGTCGAAGGCCGTCGTGCCGCTGGGGAATTCCGCGTACTCGCGATAGTAGTACGGGCGCCTCGCGATCACTTCGGCCGAACCTGGGCCGGAATCGCCTTGTTCGCGTTCGAGCGCGCCCTCGACTTGTGCGCGGAGCCGGGCTTCGTGTTCCGAAGCTGGAATGGGATCGGCCACCTCGGCAATCGTGACGGCTTCTTGTTCTCCGCCTCCGCGCTTAAACACGGCGCAACCGGTCACGAGCGCCGCAACGGTAGCCATGACGGCAAGCCGCGAAAGAGTATTCAAAGGACAACGATCAATCATTCCACAGCCCACCCCAATCAATGGAAAGCGCACACCCGCTGGATCAGCGCGGATGATAACACAGCCGAATTGATGCCGAAAACGAAGCTCCGGCGCGGGCGGATGGCTATCGCATTTGGAACCGCGCGGCTCGCTGCTGTGCGGAAGGCGGCAGTTGCGGGGCGGGTTGCTGCATGAGGTGCAGCGGTAGCTCCGGCTTCAACTCGGATCCGCTGAGACCGTTGCGCGGGACGGCGATGGACGCCGTGCGCGCGATACGCTTCTGCGCGCTTTGGGGGAGGCCGGGCACGACGCGGCTTTCGAATTCGACCGAGGTTTGCATTGCGGCCTGGCGAATCTCGAGGTCGCGGTCCGTCGGCGCGGGGACTGACGCCGTCACGATGCGCGGGCCAAGTTCGTAATCGCGATACTCCGGCAGGACCGGGCGTGAAATGGTGACGAGGTTGGCTTGTGCGGACTCGAGCGCTTCGATTTCCTTTTCGGTCAACGCGAATTCGATCTTGGCGCGGCCGCGGCGATTCGGTAGTTGGGGAACCGCGACGGTATTCAGTTGATCTTGTGTTGCGGCGTGCAAGAGTTCTTGCGACTCGGCGGAATTGAGGTCCACCTCTTCGTCAATCGATTCCACTACGATCTCGGGCGCGACTGGTTCTTCCGGTTGCTCGACGACGGCGATCGTCGGGCCTTTTCGGACGTACATCACCGGCGCGGCCTCGGTGTCGTTCGGTTGATAGCGGGTGCCGTCGGGCTCGATGATTTCGATTGGTTCACCAAGATGGCCGCGAATGGTGAGCAGGTTGTCTTGCGCCGAGGTGATTGCCGCGGCCGCCATTGCGACGAGGCAGGTGAGTGTGCGCGCGAGGCGTGGGTACATCGTACTTCTCCCAAGAACTACAGTTACTTCTGCGTCTCCACGGGAACGCGGCCGCCATTGCGGTCGAGCGCGTCCCTACCGGAGGAGATGCGCGTTAGAGCGGCCTGTCGCCCAAGACAAGCCCGCAGCCTGCGAACTACGAATATAATTCGTCGTCATTTATTATAAGGAATGCAGGGCTTGGTGACAAGAGTTTTCTCGGATGGGGTCGGTCTGGCCTCGTG
>JBGTJY010000055.1:0-12800 GCA_041744855.1 Candidatus Hydrogenedentales bacterium | reverse complement strand
CAGGCTGTAGACGAAGTCATGTCGAGGGCGCGCGCAGGGGCGGGTTAGAGACTCGCCCCTACGTACTCCGCGATTTGATTCGAGACATCTCGAACGATCGCCCCCGCATTATCGACGTTCGCAATCACCGCGACCGCGATGCCCTTGTCGTAATAGTGCGTGAGGATCGTACTTGTTCCTGCCTGGCCGCCGCTGTGCGAGAACGCCTTCCCCATGGTGTCCGACGTGCCCACGCCCCAGCCCAGGCCGTATTCCGTCGCGTTGCCGTCCGGCAACACCGCGGACCGCAGCATACGGTCGCGCGTGGCCAGCGAAACGAGCTTTCCTTCCCAGAACGCATTCGAGAAGCGCAGCAAGTCCTCGACGGTCGAGAGCATGCCGCCGCCGGGATACTTGATGCTCAGGTCATCGTACGGCGCGTTCCGCAATTCTCCCTGCGGCGAACGCGTGTAGCCCCGCGCGCGATCGGGAACGATTTCTCCGCGCATTTCGAGGCGCGTGCTGTCCATGCCCGCTGGCGCCCATACGCGATCGTGCATGTATTCGCCGAACTTCTGTCCCGATGCGTTTTCAATGATGACACCGAGCGTTGTGTATCCGTAGGTCGTGTAGTTGTAACCGGTGCCCGGCTCGAAGAGCAGCGGATCGTCCTTGAACACCCGGAGCGCCTTTGCTAGGAACCCGAAGTTTTCCATGGTCCCTGCTTCGCCGGGTTTGTAGTGTCGAATCCCGGAGGTATGGGTCAACACTTGCTCGACGGTGACTGGCCATTGCTTGACGGGGTAATTCGGAATATGGGTCTGCAGGGTATCCTCGAGCCGTAGCTTGTTTAGCTCGACCAGTTGCATGACGGCGGCGGCGGTCATCGGCTTCGAAATCGACGCGATGCGGTGCACCATGGCAGCGCTGGCGGGAACACGATTCTCGATATCGGCAAAGCCCGCGCCGCCGCTCCAGAGGATTTCTCCCTTGCGCGAGACTGCCGCGGATATCCCCGCGAGCGAGTGTTCGGTAACGGCGGCCTCCAAAACCACCTGCGCCCGGCCCGTGAACGTCTCCTGGGCCTGAACCGGCCGACCCGGGACGTAGACGTATGCAAGCGTGAGCACGGCTGCAATAAACACTAGGTTTGCATGCGCCCGTAGAGGTATACTGCTGCCGAACCGGGATGGGATGGGCCGGGAATGGCTGGGCATGGGCATTTTGGGACCCTTCCGGTTATGGTGGGGTACCGGGGGATGGCATGCCGTTGTCATGGCATGGACGGCTGCGATCCCGGACTCGTTAATCGGACGAATTGAACTGAGCTACTTGATCATGCAGAAACGACGTGAGGCCGTCGGATGCGCGTGAAGCGGCCAACTTTGAACGCGCTCATCATCCACGGCGGCGCGGGCCGATTCAACCCGGAGCAGGTTAAGGCCGCGCAAAAAGGTTGTAAAATCGCGCTCGAGGCCGGCAAAAAACTTTTGCGAAAAGGCGCCCCGGCCATGGACGTGGTCGAACACGTCGTGCGCCTGCTCGAGGACGACCCGGTATTCGACGCGGGACGCGGCTCCTTCCCCAATGCCGACGGCGAAATTGAAATGGACGCGCTTTTCATCGATGGCGCCACGCGGAACTTCGGTTCCGTCGCGGCGATCCGGCGCGTCGCGCATCCCATCTCGGTCGCGCGCGCGGTGATGGAACGCACGCAACACTGCATGCTGGTGGGGGATGGCGCAACGAATTTCGCGCGCGAACAGGGATTCGAGATCGTCGAGGAACACGAACTTGTCGGTCACGCGGCGAGCGGTCCCGAGCATGGCACCGTCGGCGCGATCGCGCTGGACGAATCGGGCCACATCGCCGCGGCAGTTTCCACGGGCGGAACGGCCGACAAAATGCCGGGGCGCGTTGGGGATTCGCCGATCATCGGTTGCGGCGGAGTCGCCGACGATGCCACCGGCGGAGTCGTGGCGACGGGTTCGGGCGAACACCTGCTGCGGATTCAAATGGCCCGCACCGTGTGGGACACCATGCGCTCCGGCGCATCGCCGCAGCAAGCCGGGGGAGAGGGCATCCGACGGCTGCACGACGAAGTCGGCGGTATGGGCGGCGTGATCGCGCTGGATGCGAGAGGCCGCATCGGTTTCGCGTTCAACACGACGCACCTCGCGGTCGCCTTTATCGACGGCGAAGGCAAGAGCGACGTTCGGCTGTAATGGCTAAAGCTGGACCACGCGCACGATATCGCCCATAGCATCGACCAGTGGATCCGCCTCGGACGCGCAGAATCCCAAGTGCAAGTGCCGCCGCCACCCTTCCGCAAACTCGAATTGCTCCGACATTTCTCCGACTTCCCGCGCCAAGCATTCCATCGTGTCGAGATAACTGTCCAAGCCTTGCGTCTGATCGAGCCATTCCTTCTGACTTGCATGACACGCCAGCGCATCCCGCTTCCGTTGCAACGCCGCGCCAATATCCACGTATAAATGCGGCTGAATCGTTTCGCCCAGCGGGCCGCGCAATCCCCAGGGCAACGCGTGATACACCGTCACCTCCTGCTGCGTAGGTGCCACGGGCGGGTCGGTCCTGTAATTCGGCATGCCACGCGTGAATGCCGCCGTCACCGCCAGCCGGCACGCGTTCGTGTGATCTTCCATGTAGTCTTCGGGCGATTGGGTTAGCAATATCGTCGGCGACACTTCGCGAACGATGGCCGCGAGCTTGCGCAATAAACCGTCCTCGTAGAATATCTCGATGTCATTCGCGATCGGCGGATGAAAATGCGCACCCACCGTTTTCGCCGACGCTTTAGCCTCCTCGAGCCGCCGCGCCGCAGTCCGGTCCGCGATCTCGTGCATGGATCCGCAGCAGCCATTCGCGATATTCATCACGTGCAATTCGTAGCCCGCGTCGCCGAGTAAAATCAGCGTGCCCGCCATCATGAGCTCGATGTCGTCAGGGTGCGCGGCTATCGCGAGGGCGGTGGGTTTAGGCATGATGGTGCTCGATAATCGTGATCGGCATTTAGGATGTCAATTCGCGTAGCTCCCGCCGCTTGAAAAGCGGCGCTACCGCGAAACGCGAAAGGGGTACGGAATGGCTGTGTACGGAGCCGGCATCGTCGGCATGGGTTGGGTTTCGGGCGAACACATCCGCGCCTTCGAGAACAATCCGTCAACGCGCGTCGCCGCGCTGTGTAGCCGCGACAAGGCCCGGGCCCAATCCGTCGCGAAACAACGCGGCCTCGACTGCCCCGTGTACGACGACTTTGCCGCCATGCTCGCGAATCCGGACGTGCAGATCGTCTCGATCGCCACGCCGCCCCATGTGCATCGCGAACAAGCCGTCGCCGCCGCCCGGGCCGGCAAGCACCTCATGCTCGAAAAGGCGATGGCGAACACGCTCGAAGACCTCCGCGCCATTCGCGACGCCGTGGCCGCCGCCCGCGTGAAGTCCGTCGTCAGTTTCGTTTTGCGCTGGAATCCGTTGTTCGAAATCATCAAGACCCAACTCGCGCAAGGAACGATCGGCCGCGTGTTCTACGGCGAAGTCGACTATTTTCACGGCATCGGCCCGTGGTACGGCCAATACTCGTGGAACATCAAGAAGGAAATCGGCGGCAGTTCGCTCTTGTCCGCCGGATGCCACGCGATGGACGGCCTGCGCTGGTTCATGGGCGGCGAGGTCGTCGAGGTCACGCAATACGCCACGCGCGGCGACGGACCTGACTTCAAGGCCTACGAGTTCGCGCCGACGACCGTCACCCTCCTCAAATTCGCAGACGGCCGCATCGGCAAGGTTGCCTCGTGCATCGAGTGCGTGCAGCCCTACGTGTTCAACGTGAATCTCGTCGGCACCGAAGGCGCCATCCGCAACAATCAGATTTACTCGAAACGCGCCTACCCCGGCCAGACGAGTTGGACGACGGTCCCCACCATTCTTCCCGACAGCGGCGACGTTACGCATCACCCGTTCCAAGGCGAAGTCAATCACCTCGTCGACTGCATCGAGAACAATCGCGAATCCCACGTCAACGTCGCGGACGCCTACATCACGCACGAGATCATTCTCGCGGCCGATCGTTCGGGCATCGAGGGCCGGCCGGTTCAGTTGCCTTTAGCGTAAACTTTAGCAACCCGAGCGTATTTGGAATTTTTGTCCTACGCCTGTATAAAGTCCCGTAATGAGCGCCCATTCGACAGATAACCGGTTGCAGCGGTTCCAAGACCTATCAAAAGACGTCGAGGGTTTCTTCTTTCCTCTCCAGGCAGCGCTGTGGGATATCCTGTACACGATCCAGAGCCAGATGCGGCTTTCCGGCGACTTGATGGAGATCGGAGTACTTCACGGGAAGAGTGCGATCATGTCTCTACTGAGCATGGACCCAACCCGCGAGCGGATGGACCTGGTCGACCTGGAGCTACGGCCCACGCTGGAGCGCACGATGGCGCAATTCTCCGCGGAGATCCGTGCCAAGGTGAACTACCTCATCGGGGATTCAAAAAAAACCATGTCACCGGCCTTGGTGAAAAGCCGCTCCGCGAGCTACCGTTGGATTCACATCGATGGAGAGCACACCTACGACGGTGTGTATTCCGACTTACGGAACGCGGACATTTTGCTTCAGGAGCACGGACTCATCTGCTGCGACGATTTCTTTAGCCCGCGCTACTTACAAATAACCGATGCGGTTTTCCGTTACGTGTACGAGTATCCCGATCGTCTTTGCTTTTTGGCAATCGGCAACAACAAAGGCTACTTGTGTCGACCGAACGCTCATCCAAAATACTACCCGCGCTTGCAGGATGATTTGGCAAAATCCATGGCGGACCGCAACGCCAAGTGCGAGGTATTCAGAGGCATGATCGGCAGATATCACTGCATCGGCACTCGCTAGTTAACGATTCTCGCGCTATCGTGATGGGAACTTTTCTTCGTCACTCACGCGCTTCAAGTCCGCATCGACCATCGACTCGATCAACTGCTCGAACGTGATCTCCGGCGTCCAACCCAACTCGCGCTGCGCCTTCGATGCGTCGCCCAACAAGGTGTGCACTTCGGCCGGACGATAAAACATCGGGTCGATCTTTACGTACTTTTCCCAATCGAGCCCGACGTGGCCGAATGCGACCTTGCACATGTCGCGAACGGTGTGCATTTTCCCGGTGGCGATCACGTAGTCCTGCGGCGCGTCCTGCTGCAGCATGAGCCACATGGCGCGGACGTAATCCTTTGCGTGGCCCCAATCGCGTTTCGCGTCAAGATTGCCCAGCCGAAGCTCATCCGCCATTCCGAGTTTGATGCGCGCCGCCGCGTTGGTCACTTTGCGCGTGACGAACTCGAGACCCCGACGTGGCGACTCGTGGTTGAACAAAATGCCCGAAACGGCAAACAGATCATAGCTCTCGCGGTAGTTGATCGTGATCCAATGGCCATACACCTTCGCGACGCCGTACGGACTGCGGGGATAAAAGGGCGTATCTTCGCGTTGCGGCGAGTCGTGGACTTTGCCAAACATCTCGCTCGACGACGCCTGGTAAAACCGGATCGATTTGTCGACGATGCGAATCGCCTCGAGCACGCGCGTGACGCCGAGCGCCGTCACCTCGCCCGTCAGGATCGGCTGGCGCCATGAGGTCGGCACGAAGGACTGTGCCGCCAGGTTATAGATTTCGTGCGGGCGCACCTCGCCCACGATCTCAATCATCGATCCCTGGTCAGTGAGGTCAGCCTGGTGAAGCTGGATGTCGTTCTTGATGTGGCGAATCCGTTCGAACGTCTCGGTGCTCGAACGCCGCACGATGCCGTGCACTTCGTAGCCCTTATCGAGCAACAATTCGCTCAGGTAGGAGCCGTCCTGTCCGGTCGTTCCCGTAATCAGGGCGCGTTTTTTCTCAGTGCTAGCCAACCCGGACCTCAATTCAGACTGGATTCCATGCAGTGTCGCCGAAGGATAATGAAGGTCTCATGGTCAATCAAGAACCTTCACCGGGAAATGTCCGCGGCCGCGCATCCGTACTCGTGTGCGAAATCGACAAGTGCGGTCTCGATCACGCGCTCTACAACGCTTCGACTCTTGCCACCATTCTGCTCGCGTATCCTGAATACCAGGTCGAGTTTCTCTGCGAGGCCGCGCATTGGGACGCTGTGGCTGAAATGTTACGGCGCCATGACGCCGCGGGTATCGATCGCATCGAACACGTGCCGTTCGATTTTGCTTCCGTCCGGACGCGAATTTCGGATGTCGCGCGACACGAATTGCGCTGGACCCGCCGCGTCGCCGGGGAACTAGGCCGCTCGCAGCGATTGACGTTCATCCTGTCAATCACGGATTCCGGCCTCCTCGCGCTCAAGTACGCGATGGCCCGGGGTGCGATTCGCGGTCCTGTCCTCGCCACGCCCCACTCGATCCTCAGCCGACTCGCGTTGTTTCAATCGCCCAAACTCTGGCGGCGCTACGTGAATCTCCGCGGCGTCCTGCGTTTGCCGCATCCGCGGGGCTTACGCCTGATCGCGCTGAGCGATTCCATTCTCGCGAACATTCGGCGACACGCGCCCTGGGCCGAGAAACAATTCCGCGTCCTAGAACATACGTACTTCTGGGAACGTGACGAACTGCCGAAAGTGAATGCAACCCCGATCCGATTCGGATACTTTGGCGTCACGAGTCGCAACAAGGGATTCGGCGACTTCTATCGCCTCGCCGAAAATTTTCGCCGCGCCGATCGCGCGGAATTTCACCTCGTCGGCTTCGTGCGCAAAGAGGTCGACGCAAGGGAATACGGCGACGCCGTGCTTGGCATAGGCTACAAGCCGCTCGATCCCGAACAGTTTCGAAGCCGCGCTCAAGACATGACCTACGCCGTCTGGACCGGAAACCCGGCCCATTACGAATTGACCGCCAGCGCGACCTTTCTCGATACACTTTCCTACGTCACGCCGGGAATTTTCTACCGCAACGCTTACGTCGAATCCTATTTCGAGCGCATGGGCGATATCGGCTATCTTTGCGATTCATACGACGAAATGCTCGCAAGCATTAACGCGATCGCGAAACAATTTCCAGCCGAACGTTATGCAACTCAGTGCAAAAACATCCTCGCAGGCCGCAACATTTTCAACCCCGCTGCACAAGCCCCGCGCCTCAAACAACTGGTAAACGAAATCGCCGAAGACGCACAGGTTCGTAGTTCCGCCTTCAGGCGGTCGGGCCGTCGATGAAGCAAAGAGGCCTCAGCTATTGGCGCGTCCTGCAATCCAGCGCGCAATCCTCGACCGCGCGCGAAGCCGCGATCGTCCTCGTCGGCAACATGACCTCCGCGCTGCTGCGGTTCATCGTCACGGTCGTGCTGGCGCACTCCACGTCGAAGGCCGAGTTCGCGTACTTCGCGCTGTTCATCGCCGTCATGGATTTGTCCACCATCGCCGCCGACAGCGGCCTCAACAACACGATGGTGCGCTTCCTCGCGATGAACCGCGGCAAAGACATCCGCCCGCTGCTTTGGCGGAGTCTTGTCATTCGTGCGGTGCTGTGGGTCGGGGTCATCGTGCTCGGCGCAATTGCTCTGTGGCCTTTTTTCGCCACGCAACAAGTCGACGCTAATTTTCGATGGATGTATCCCGCGGCCATCGCATCGGGACTCTTCATTTCCGTTTCGATCCACGGCATGAGCGTCATGCAAGGTCTCTCACGTTTCACCGCATTCTCCATCCTCACGCTATCGGTGAACGTCCTGCGCGTTGCGGGTCTTGCGATATGTTTCCTCGCGGGCTGGACGCAACCCGCGCAACTCTTCGCGGCGTTTTTCTTTCTCCCCGTCCTGACGCTGCCCATCGTCCCATTCTGGACGCGCAGCGCCACGCGCGGCCTGGCGGGCGAGCCGATCGCGGAGAATTATTCGACGCTGCTCAAGTACATGGCTCCCGTCGGCGCGGTGACGATTCTCACCGTGGTTCTGCAACGTTTCGACGTCTTTCTTTTGAAAGCCTGGGCCGACGACGAAGCGGTCGCGGATTTCGCCGTCGCCTTTCAACTCGCGTTCGTGTTCCCGCTCATCGCGCGCAGCCTTTTCACCGTGCTGCTGCCCAAGGCCTCCGCGATGACTACGGCGGAAGAACTCGCGCGGTATCGCCGACGCACTCTGGTGCTGTACCCCGTGCTGCTCGCCGTCGTCGCGCTTGCGGTCGTCGTCGCGCCGTGGATACTTGCGCTCACTTTCGGCGAGCGTTATGCCAGCTCCGCGCCGATCCTCCGTCTCCTCATCATCGCGTTCGGCATGCACATCGTTTTCAATCCGTTGTCGGTCATTCTGTATTCGATCGAAAAGCATCGTTGGGTGCCGCTCATCCATCTAATCCAGGTGCCGATGCTCATCGCGCTCGATTTCTGGCTCATCCCCATCCACGGGGGATTCGGCGCGGCAATCGGCGCGCTCGCCATCCGCGTGTTCGGCGTTATTGCCGTGTTAGTATTGACCGGACTCGCCATCGAACAAATGAAAACCCGCCAACGTGAATCCGTTTAAGAAGCTGCAATATCGCTTGCAAGGCCGTCCGTATCTCGATCGCGCGGCGCTGAAATCTTGCGGCGAGGGCGTCCGCATCGGCATGGATTGCCTCGTGAAATTTCCCGAGCGCGTCGAAATCGGCGACTACTGCCGCGTCGGCTCCTACTGTTTCTGGCACGCCGAGGGCGGCATTCGTCTCGGCCGCAACGTCATCTTCGCGCCGCGCACCGTCATCTGGACCGGCACGCATGACTGGCGCAACCCGAACTGTCTCCCCTACGGCACTGACGACATTCTAGAGCCCGTCGTCATTCACGACAACGCGTGGATTTGCCTCGGCGCGACGCTCACGCCCGGCGTCACGATCGGCGAGGGCGCGATCGTCGGCATGGGCGCAGTCGTCACGAGGGACGTCCCCGCATTGGCTGTCGTCGGGGGCAACCCCGCCGAAGTTATTGCCGAGCGGCCGCGCGACGTCTACGAACGACTGAAAGCCACCGGCGCGACGTTGCTGATCGAGCGCACGAAACAGGGCATTCATTCATGACGCGCAAACTCCGACATGCCTGACGGCGTTCGCCCCGTGTTCGTAGTCGGCATGGCGCGCTCCGGCACGACACTCGTGGGCACCATGATCGGCGCGCATCCCGAATTGACCGTCGCGCCCGAAACGCACTTTCTCGATCTCTGTGCCGCGAAACAATCCAGCGAGTCGTTTGACTCCGAATCGGAAATGCTCGAAGCCTGGCGCGCCTATGCGGCCGAGGATCGATTTAAAGTCCTCGACTTGGACGCCGCTAAAATCGAAGCCGAATTGACCGTCGGCGGCGTGCGCGATCTCGCGGGCATGTATCGCGTGCTTCTGAACGCCTACGCGAACTACCTCGGACGCAACGGCTGGGGCGACAAGACGCACATCGATTACCGATTCATCGACTGGTTGCTTTCGTGGTATCCCACCGCGCACATCGTCTGTGTGATCCGCGATCCCCGCGCAACCGTCGCGTCCCTATTGAAGGCGCCCTGGTCGAGCGGGCAAGCGTTTTACTACGCCCTCCAGTGGCGCGAGACCATGCAGATCGTGGCGCGATTCACAAACCACGCACGCATGCGAATCGTGCGCTACGAGGATTTTGTCGCCGCTCCCGACGAATCGATGAGGACGCTCTGCGAGTTCCTCGACGTAGCGAGTCCTCGAGTTTCAGGAGTTGGACTGTCGGACGACCCCGCCCCCATCAACGCAGAAACGAATTGGGCCCTAACCGACTGGTGGCGCGCCCACAAACAAAAGGCGCTAGGACCAGTCTCCGCCGAAAGCGTCGATCGCTGGGCGTCAGAACTTACGCCCTACGAAATCGTGGTCATCGAGCATCTCTGCCGACAAGCGATGATCGACTGGCGCTACACGCCGCGCACGACTCACATTTCCGCACCAAACGCCCTGCGCCTTTACTCGCAACGGGCCCGTAGAATCGCCCGCGCAATTACGCGCCCCCAATCCCTCCGCGAAAAACTATCCAACGAACCCACCATCTCCAGCCCGAAAATCTGACCGGAAAAACCTCCGCGTCCTCAGCGACCTCGGCGATTCAATCAAGCGCGATACAAGCTGCGCCCGATCCCCATCGCCTCGCGGCAAGACTCGACCGTGTCCAACGCGACCGGCGTGACGCGCTCGGCGTTCGCGCGGAGAAATTCGCGCACCGAGGCATCCGTATTGTCCGGGGCGTTGAACCGCTCGATGATCGGCGCGTTGAACGTGTTGACCCACTCCGCGAGCGTCGTCTTCAGACTCCCGTAAAATTTCTCGCCGCGGCGATATTTCCCGACGAAATCGAAATAGACCTCTTCCGGCGCGAGCAAGTGCAGCAACATGTACAACGCGCCGAGGCTCGGCGGCATCTGCGGAATCACCGTTTCCGGCGCATCCGAATCGCTCGTCAACGGCAACGGGTCCGTCGTTGTCTGCACGCCCTTGATCTTCGCGAGCACGGTCTTCGGATCGTCCAGTAGGCCAAGGTCGTTGTTCTCGCTCTTGCCCATCTTCGCCCCGCCGTCGAGACCCGGCAGCCGCAAGGCATTGCGCGCGACAGTCGCGGGCAATTTCAACGTCTCGCCGAATCGATGGTTAAACCGTTGCGCGATATCGATCGCCATCTCGACGTGTTGCCGTTGATCGTCGCCGACCGGCACCTTGTCGGCCTTCACGATCAAAATATCCGCGGCCATCAACACCGGATAGCCGAGCAGCCCATACGAAATCGGATTCCCCTCGTCGCCGCCGACGCCGCCGAGTTTCGCGACGGTGTCCTTGTACGTCGTGCCGCGTTCGAGATGGCCGATATTCGTCACCATGCCGAGCAACAGCGCGAGCTCCGCGGTGCAGGGCAAATCGCTCTGGCGGTAGATGACGGATCGCGCGGGGTCGAGTCCGCACGCGACATACGTCCGCAGCATGTCGATCGTCTGGCGAAGAAAGTCCGTGGACTCCTTGATCGTCGTCAACGCGTGATAGTCGGCAATGAAGTAGTAGCAGACGTGGCCTTCTTCCTGCAGCCGGATGAAGTCCTTCAGCGCGCCGAAATAATTGCCGAAATGCAGGCGTCCGGTGGGGCGGACACCGGACAGAATAATCTCGCTCTTCGCGCCCATGACGTTCTCGAATCCGCTTCTTGCCGATGTAAGTTTGATGCGCCCTACGCGTCATTCCTGCGCAGGCAGGAATCTCTACCAATACCCGAGGCGCCGAATTGAGCGGAGAGATTCCTGCCTGCGCAGGAATGACAAGTGGCGGGAGCCCCACTGCTACGCGTGAGGCATACCCGCGAATCAAAAACCGACTCTGTAATGCGCGAGCAGCAGCGCTCGCGACTACATCTTCTGCATCGCGTCGAGGAACTCTTTGTTCGATTTCGTCTTCTTGAGTTTCTCGACGAGCTTCTCGGTCGCGTCCGCCGTTTCGAGTCCGCTGAGCGCTTTCAGCATCAGCCAAATGCGCTGCAACTCGTCTTCTTCGACGAGCAACTCCTCTTTGCGCGTGCGCGAACGGTGAATGTCGACGGCCGGGACGATGCGCTTCTCCATCAGGCGGCGATCCAGGTGGATTTCCATGTTGCCCGTGCCTTTGAACTCTTCGAAGATGACTTCGTCCATGCGCGATCCCGTTTCAACCAGCGCCGTCGCGAGGATCGTCAGGCTGCCGCCCTCTTCGATATTGCGCGCCGCGCCGAAAAACCGCTTCGGTCGCTGCAACGCATTCGAGTCCACACCGCCGGATAACACCTTGCCGCTCGACGGGACGATCACGTTATATGCGCGGGCGAGACGCGTAATCGAATCCAGCAGAATGACCACGTCGCGCTTATGTTCGACGAGGCGCCGCGCCTTTTCGAGCACCATCTCGGCGACTTGGACGTGGCGCTCAGGCGGTTCGTCGAACGTCGATGCGATCACCTCGCCCTTGATCGAGCGGCGCATGTCGGTGACTTCTTCAGGGCGTTCGTCGATCAGCAACACGATCACGGCGATCTCGGGATAATTCGTCGTAATCGAGTTCGCAATCTTTTGTAGCAACACGGTCTTACCCGTGAAGGGCGCGGCGACGATCAAACCGCGTTGGCCTTTGCCGATCGGCGCGATCAAATCGAGCACGCGCGGCGCCACTTCTTTCGGGTCCGTCTCAAGGCGAATACGTTCGTCGGGATGCAACGGCGTCAAATTGTCGAAGAGGATGCGTTCGCGCGCCACGACCGGCGAATCTTCATTGACTGCTTCGACTTTCAGCAGCGCGAAATAACGTTCGCCTTCTTTCGGCGGGCGCACGTGACCCTGAATCGTATCGCCCGTGCGCAATGCGAACTTGCGAATCTGCGACGGCGAAACGTAGATATCGTCCGGGCCGGGCATGTAGGAGTAATCGCCCGAGCGCAGGAACCCGAAACCGTCGGGCAAAATCTCGAGCGTACCCTCGCCGTAAATTGATCCGGCCTTTTCGATGCTCGCCTGCAGGATCCAGAAAATCAGGTCCTGCTTTTTCATTCCACTGGTCTCGTTGCCGAGTTCGTCCGCCATCGTGTTCAACTCAGGCATCGAGAGGTGTTTCAACTCGGTAATCGAAAGCTCGGGACCATTCGAGATAATAACTTCTTCATCGCCGACGTCGGCGGGCAGGCCTTCATAGCCGCCGCGCGACCGGAAATTGCGCTGCTTGTTCCCCTGGTGGCCACCCTGTTGACCAGGTTGCCCCGGAGGTCCGCCAGGACGCCGCCGCTTGTCCTTGTTATTGTTGTTGTTATTGTGGTGCGG
>JBGTJY010000054.1:0-3351 GCA_041744855.1 Candidatus Hydrogenedentales bacterium | reverse complement strand
AGGGCGGCGCGCCGATTGACGATCCGGTCGAGAACGAAATGGCCGAGTTCGTCGCCGTCGTTCTCGCGGATACCGAGGACGTGTGGAACGCACAATTTGAGGCGATGGGCCGCGACTACCAGGAGCCGGATTTGATCCTCTTTCGCGATCGCGTGCAGTCGGCATGCGGCCTTGCCGATTCCGCAGTGGGACCGTTCTATTGTCCCGGAGACAATCAGGTCTATCTCGACCTGGTTTTTTTCGAAGAACTTGCGCAACGCTTCGGCGCGCCGGGCGATTTCGCGCAGGCCTACGTCATCGCGCACGAGGTGGGGCACCACGTGCAAAATTTGCTGGGTATGTCGGATAAGGTACATCAGGCGCGCGGTCGCGTGAGCGACACGGAATACAATCAACTATCCGTCCGGCTCGAGTTGCAGGCGGACTTCTTCGCTGGCCTTTGGGCGCATCACGCGCAACGCATGCACGAAATGTTGGAGTCGGGCGACGTCGAGGAGGCCCTCGGCGCGGCGTCGGCAATAGGCGACGATCGCCTGCAAAAGCAGGCGCAAGGCCGCGTGGTGCCCGATTCCTTCACGCACGGGACGAGCGAACAACGCGTTCGCTGGTTTCGGCGAGGATTCGAAACGGGCGACTTCAAACAGGGGGACACGTTCGCAGCGCGGAACCTATGAACCGCCGGTTTTGAATTGGCGGCGCGTGCATCGGTATAAGTCGAGTACTTCTACCTCTATTTCACGCGGCCATTCATGCGAATTGGATTTGACGTTAGCCCCATCACCGCTCTGCGCACCGGCGTCGGCAACTATTGTTATTTCTTGCTGAAGCATCTGCTCGAAAACGCGCGTGGCGAAGATTTGATTGCATTCTCCTCGGGACGATCTCGGCCTGATATCGACGAGTTTACGAAGCTCGCTGGGCGGCGCCATGTGCCTGTGCCCACGCGTGCGCTGTATGCCGCGTGGGAGATGTTGAGCTGGCCGCGGGTGGATCGACTGTGTGGGGGACTCGATGTCTATCACGCGACGAACTACGTCGTGCCTCCGGTCGAACGGGCGCGGCGAGTAGTGACCGTGCACGACCTCGCATTTCTCACGGTGCCGCAGTATTGCAGTCCGAAAATCGTAGGCCCCTTCGCGCGGCAAATCGGAAAATTCTGTGTGGAGGCCGACGCAATCCTTGCGTATTCCGAATCGACCAAACGCGACATCGTCGATCACTTGCAGATCGACGCTGAAAAGATCACCGTCGCGCCCATGGCGGTGGACGACGATTTCGCGCCGGTAAATCGCGAGACGGCGACGGAACTCGTTTACGAAAAATACGGCATCAAGACGCCGTACTTTCTATTTGTCAGCACGCTCGAGCCGCGCAAGAACATCGTGGGCCTGTTACGCGCGTTTGCCCTGCTCGCACGCGACTATCCGCACAAACTCGTCCTCGTGGGGGGCATGGGCTGGCTGATGGAAGAGGAATTTCGTGCAACCATCGCGGAACTCGGAATCGCCGATCGCATCGTGCGGCCCGGATTTATTCCGCATCATGAACTTCCGGCGTTGTATTGCGCGGCCGATGCATTCCTGTTTCCGTCGCACTACGAAGGCTTCGGCCTGCCCCTGCTCGAGGCGCTGCACTGTGGCTGCCCCGTCGTGACGTCCGACAATTCATCCATCCCAGAAGTGACGGGCGACGCCGCGCTTCGATGCAGTTCCACCGACATCGAAGGGTTCGCGGAGAATGTGCGGCGTGTGTTGAACGACGAAGCGCTTCGCGACGAACTGATCCGCAAGGGCCGAGCGCACGCCGCGAGGTATTCGTGGCGGAAGTGCGCGGAGGCGACCCTCGACGTGTACAAGCGCGTCGTCGCATGAAGGTCCTCCTCAACGCGTTGCAGGCCGGCAATCGAAGCGGCACCGGACGCTACACGGAAGCACTCGCGCGACTGTTGCCGCGGCTGGGCGCCGATCCCAGCGTCTACGTCCTGTGGCCCGGCGATGTCGCCTTGCCGAGCGATTGCGAGGAGGATGCGTTCGTCGTGACGCCGGTGGAACGCGGCACGGCGCGCATCGTTCATGAACAGTTGCACATGGAGCGGGAACGAAAGAAACTCGGCGCGGAGTTGGTGCATTACCCGGCAAATATCGGCAACTTTCTCGCAATGCGCCGATCGATTCTGACGATTCACGACCTCGGGTTCATACGCAATCCACAATGGTCCACGGCGGGGCGCGCGGCCTATCACCGCTTCACCGTGCACCGCAGCGCGCGGCTCGCCAGGCGCGTCATCGCCGATTCGCAGGCGACCGCGAAAGACGTCGCCGATTATATCGGCATCGGTGCGGATCGCATCGACGTGGTCCCGCTCGGTGTTGACCCGCGTTTCGTGCGAAGCTCGGCAAACGAACAAATGAATCTGCGCCGAAAGTTGTTACTGCCGCCACGTTTTTTTCTGTATGTAGGAACGCTGGAGCCAAGGAAAAACCTTCCGCGGCTGATCGATGGTTGGACCTCGATCGCGCCGAATTGCGACGCCGACTTGGTGGTAGCGGGACGCACCGGTTGGAAGGCAGAACCGATCCGCGCCGCGGCGCGGCGCTCGCCCTACATGGACCGTATTCATTTCCGAGATTTCGTCGACGAGGCCGATCTCGCGCCGTTGCTGAGCGCGGCGCTCGTGTTTGTTTGGCCCAGCCTGTGGGAAGGCTTCGGACTACCGCCCCTCGAAGCGATGGCCTGCGGCACGCCGGTACTCTCATCGAAGCGATCGAGCATTCCAGAGGTCGTGGGAGACGATGCATTCCTCGTCGACCCGCACGATACGCAGGCAATCGCCGACGGCATGTTGCGCCTGGCTAAAGACGAAAAACTGCGGCATCGGCTCGCAGAAGGCGGCCTCGAACGCGCCGCGCAATTTACCTGGGAACGCACGGCCGAATTGACGATCGAGAGCTACCGCGCGGCGCTGGACATGCTGTGAGCGCCGTGCGTTGAGAATCGTCCACGCATACAAGGATTTCGATCCGCCCGTGCGCGGCGGCATGGAGCGCCACATCGCGCTCATGTGCCGATACCAACGTGAATGGGCCGACGTAAGCGCCTTGACGTGCAGCCGCTCGCGGTGGTCGCGATGGGTTATCCGCGACGATACGAGCGTCATCGAAGTCGGCGAATGGGGACGCTTCCAAGGCGCGCCAGTCTCGCCGCAGTATCCGCTGGAACTTCGCCGCGCGCGCGCCGACGTGTTGGTGATTCACGTGCCGAATCCCACCGCGGAGTTGGGTTGCCTGCTGGCGCGTCCGCGCGGGCGCATCGTCGTGCGATACCACAGCGACGTTGTGCGGCAGGCTGCGG
>JBGTJY010000053.1:0-3520 GCA_041744855.1 Candidatus Hydrogenedentales bacterium | reverse complement strand
CGACGATTCTCGCATCGATTTCGGGAAGCTCGCCCGGAAACGCGTGCACGATTTCGAAATGATGGTCCTGCTCAAAGCCGTCGACGACAAATGGATCGAGCATTTGTATTCGATGGACTACTTGCGCGAATCGGTTCGCCTGCGCGCATATGGACAGAAGGACCCGCTCGTCGAGTACAAGGCGGAAGGTTTCGAGATGTTCGAGACCATGATGTTGTCGATCTACGAGAACGTCGTGCAGATGCTCTTCCGCGTGACCGATCCCGATATTCGCAAGAACCGCCAACTGGACGCTCGGCGCGGACAACCCGCAACGCCGGCTGGCGACGACCCGTTCAAGCAACTCGCGCGCTACCAATACGTGGCCGCGGACAAGGAATCGGACCGCAGCTTCGCATCCTACGACACAAGCCGCTTCGCGCTTGCAGGACAAACAGCGCAAGCGCAACCAGCCAGGACTGCCGCGTCGCGGTCAAATGGCCCGGAACAACCCAAGGCGAAAGGTCACACGATCAAGCGCGTGGGCGAGAAGGTTCAGCCGAACGATCCATGTCCGTGCGGCAGCGGAAAGAAATATAAGAAGTGCCACGGCGCACTCGAACAGTAATCGTCGCGGGGGCGATCGTCGTCTTCTGGTTGGTGATGACGGGCCTGCTCTTGCAGCGCGAGGCGTTTCTTCCGAACGGGAAACTGGTCGAGCGCGCGCAAAGCGGCCGGGGCGGAACGCCTGAATCCTTCGACACGTGGATGGCCATCTACGCGGGGGAATCCGAAGAGAGCCGGATCGGTTTCCTGCACTCGGTAGCGAAGCCCGAAACGCGCAACGGCGCCGATGGAACGGCACTCGCCGTCACCGTGAAACTCGCCGCCCATTTGCTCGCAACACCGGCCGAAATCCTAGTGACGGGAACGGCGTGGAATGACGGGGCGGGGCGAATGTCGGAATTCGATTTCAGCATTCGATCGTTCGGACATGAGATGCGCGTGGCGGGCGCGATCGCCGACAACACCCTGAACCTGAATATCGATACCGCGGGCGAATCGTTCCCGGTCAGTTTCCCCGTGAACGAAAATTTGATGCTCTCCGGAAACATGGGGACGACGACGCTCAACTTGCCCGGGCTCGAAGTGGGCGACGAGGTATTGGTCGAGGCATTCGATCCAATGACGTTAAGCACGGGGACCGCGCGGATTCGCTGCGTGGACACCGAGATGCTGGACGTCCTGGGCGAGCCCACGTTGACCAAGGTGATCAAGGCGCGTCACGGCGGCATCGAGACGACATTCTGGGTCACGGGCGCCGAGGAGATCGTGCGCATCAAGACGCCATTTGGTTTCGAGTTCCGCAAGACAACCAAGGAAGCAGCGCTCGCGGAATTGAAGCCAGGCGACGCGAAGGATTTGCTTGAGACGCTCGCAGTTCGGCCCACCGGAAAACAGCCATTCCGTGGCGCTGAGAAAATGCGGATTCGGATCGGGAACATGCCCAAGGAAGCGCTGCCGCCTTCGGATGAGATTCAGCGGAACCTGGGAGACGGCGTGTTCGAGATCGTCACGCCTGCGCTGTCGGCGGTCGAGGACATGCCGCCGCACGCCCAGGAGCATCTGCGGAGCGATCCGTTCGTACAGTCGGAAAGCGAACGGATTATCGATCAGGCGCGGGAGATCGTGGACGAATCCGACGACCGCTGGACGAAAATTTCCAAGCTCTACACCTGGGTCTACGAGAACATCGAAAAGACGATCGTGATCAGTTTTCCGTCCGCGTTGGAAGTGTTGGAATCGCGCGAGGGCGATTGCAACGAGCACACCGTGTTGTATGCCGCGCTGGCGCGAAGCGTCGGCGTGCCGACCCGCATAGCAGTGGGTGTGGTGTGGAGCGAGCAACTGAACGGATTCTATTACCACGCGTGGCCGGAGGTGTTCATGGACCGATGGATCGGGATTGATCCGACCCTGGGCCAGCCGCTGGCCGACGCGACGCACGTAAAGCTGTTGACGGGAAACATCGAGGAGTGGCCGAAATTGGCGCCATATCTGGGGCAAATGCAGATCGAAGTGGAATCGATCGAATGATTCTAACCGAAGAGTTGACGAAGACTTTTGGCCCGAACGTTGCCGTTGATCGCCTGAATCTGTCGATCCCGCGCGGCGAATTTTTCTGCTATCTCGGCCCGAACGGCGCCGGCAAGACCACGACGATCAAGATGCTGACGGGGCTGATTCGTCCCACGTCGGGCCGGGCGGAGTTGGGGGGAATCGATATCGCGAAAAATCCCGTGGAGGCGAAACGGCTAATTGGCTACATTCCGGACCATCCATTCCTATACGAGAAACTAACGGCGAACGAGTTCATGCGTTTCGTCGCGGGGCTGTACCAAATGCCCGAAACGGGATTAATGGCCAAGGCGGCGGAATTGTTGCATCTGTTCGAGATCGGCCACGTCGCGGATCAGTTGATCGAAAATTATAGTCACGGCATGCGGCAGAAGTTGTCATTCGCCTCGTGTTTCCTGCATGACCCCCAAATCGTGATCGTGGACGAACCCTGGGTAGGGCTGGATCCGAAAAACATCCGATTCGTGAAAGACTTCCTGAAACAAAAAACGCGAGACGGGCTCACGGTGTTGATGTCGACCCACACGCTCAGCATTGCGGAGGAAGTCGCGGATCGCGTGGGGATTATCAATAAGGGCAAGCTCCTGCATGTCGGACCGGTCTCGGACATCGTAAAATTATCCGAACGCCCAGGGTCCCTCGAAGACGTGTTCCTAGAATTGACGCGGGATGAGGTGGCGTGAAATGTTCAAAGTCACATTCGCGTACTGCGGTCTTATCGTCGTGCTCGTTATGTGCGCCGGTTGCCAGACTGACGTCACGAACGATGTCATGATCCGAGTGACGAACGAAAGCGAGTTCACGATGCACGACGTTGTGGTTGGGTTTCCCGCTGAGACCGAAGAATACGGCGATATCGCTCCGGGCAACTCCTCTGACTATCGCAAAGTCGAAAAGGCATACCGCTACGCGCGCGTCGAAACCACGATCGAAGGTAAAAAAGCGGACCTGCAACCCATCGACTACGTGGGCGAAGAACTACTCGCAGCAGGTAGGTATACCTATGTGCTAGACGTGAACACGAACGAGAACGGGGCATGGGATCGGCTGGCGCTTCGGCTAGAGGCGGAGTGATTGGCAGGGACTTGGATTCGATTGCTTGGTCGAATACTGCACGCGGACTCGCTAGAATTGAGAGCATGACACAATATCGGTAGAGGTCAATTGTGAAAAGCATCGCCGATGGATTGCCGCCCGAAGTCGCCCGAGAGGTGGAAGTTAAAATGATTCAACGAGACATTCCAACTGAAATGACACGTAAAGTGCGGCGTGAGGAGCTTCGTACTCTGGCCTTTTTTATGTTTTTCTTGACTTTGAGCGTGAGCGCCACATTTACGACGACTTCTGGTGAATTTTGGTCGATAGCTAGGGCGGAGGAATTTGCAATATATCTTCTTTTTTC
>JBGTJY010000052.1:0-6948 GCA_041744855.1 Candidatus Hydrogenedentales bacterium | reverse complement strand
GGTTTCTCGGCTTTTAAGAAGTCCGCGGTATCTTCGACGAGGTGTTCGACACGAACCTTGGCGGCCTGAAAAATCGCCTCGTCCAAGTCGAAAGTCTGGATGAGGTAGAACAGGAGGGCGAGCGAGGGCACGATTGCGAGGATCGTCGCGAACGTGAGCGCCGACGCGCGGAGCATGAGCGTGCTGCGCAGCAGATTCGACACGAGCAAAATCGCGACGCGAATTTGCTTGATGATGAACCCGCTGGGAACATCCTCGCCCGGCAAACCGATGCGCCAGATGTCGTGCGTAACGAAGCGCTGGCCGCGTTGGAGGGCGGCGGAAAGCTGATCGAGGTGTCGCATCGCGCTATTGTAGAAAAAAAGTTCGTAGTTCGGTTAGGCCATTGCTAAGCCCCCGCCGCATAAATGCGGAACTACAAACCCTATTGCGCTTCGCGGTCCGCGAGTGAAAATTGGCTCACGAACTCCCAAATCAACTCGCTGGCGTTGATGTCGCGCGAGACGCCCACCCCGCTGCCGCCCAATACGTCGCGGGGGTCGCCCGGCCATGCGTGTTCGCCGCCCGCCACTTCGTACAAAATTGTGGGCGCGGAGGCGTCGCAGTTGAGATACTCGCGCTTGTACACTAGCGTCCCGTCGGCCGGGTCGAGGTCGGGCATCGTCGTTTCGGTGTACCCCCCGCTGCAGCCGTTGCGGTCGGGCCAGAAAATATTGGCGCGAATGGCGTCGACGAATTCGAACAGCGGATTGAATCGAACGACAAGCTCCTTGTCGTCATTCGCCCAGCCGAGTTCCTGATCGCCGCGGATCATTAGCAAGGGTATCCCCATGTACGCAGGCGCGTGTTCGACCGAAAGTTCCGGTACTGTCAACGAAGATACGGTTCCGATTGCAGCGATGCGCGACGGTCGTTGGCAAGCGACGAGGTACGCCAATATACCGCCGTGGGAGAACCCGGAGAGGTATATCCGATCTGGATCGACGGGATATTTTTTCGCGAGGGAATCGATGAGCCGCAAAATAAATCCGACGTCGTCCACGCCCTGGTCGTAGCCCGGGAATCGCCAGGCCGCGCTGACGGCATTCGGGAATACCACGATGAACCCTTCGCGGTCGGCGAGGGCCTCAAACTGCGTCAACTCGCGGTCGCTGGCGGCGTTCATTCCCAGGCCGTGCATCGAAACGAGTAACGGCTTCAGCGCCTTTGGGTCCGCCGATGGCGGATCGTAGATGCGATACGAGCGGATGTGGCCCTTGTACGTGAATCGCTGCTCGCCGGAGCTGGGGCATCCCAGACTGGTCACGGCGCAAAGGACCGCGACCAGCGCGGCACAAACCCACCGCGCGGGCTTTATCCGGAACTTGTTCCCTTCCACCTTGTACTGCACCGGCTGCACTTCCCGCGTTGCTTCCACGTCTAGCCGTCCCCACGTGTTCTAGTCGGCCTTTGCCAGCGCGTATCCCCACGTTCCGCACACGCCAGCGCCGGAATTCAACAAAGTGTACCGGCCAACACTAATTATATTACGAATCGTGCTCTTCGGTTCCGTTGAGTCGAAATTTCCCTCTGTCCAGAATGCCACTGACCTTAAGGCGTGAGCTATCGGCAAATCCGGCCAGGAACCTTTCCGAGTCCCCCGGTAAGATTCACCACGAAGAGCACGAAGGACACGAAGCAATCCTTTATTCGACAAGCGCTTAGATCCTAAGTGAGTGCCATTCCCGTCTGTCCACAATTCTTCGTTGCCGTCAAGCCGACTAGCAACAACTATACCTTACTTTTTAGAAATTGTCCCGTATATGAACCCTTTTTCTGCGCAATCTGCTTTGGCGTGCCCTTGGCAATGACCTTGCCGCCGTTGTCGCCACCCTCCGGACCGAGGTCGATAACCCAGTCGGCCGTCTTAATTACGTCGAGATTGTGCTCGATCACGACGACCGTGTTTCCGCCGTCAACCAGCCGGTGTAACACGCTGAGTAGTTTGCTGACGTCGTAGGCGTGCAGGCCGGTCGTCGGTTCGTCGAGGATATAGAGCGTGCGGCCGGTCTGGCGCTTCGAGAGCTCGGTGGCCAGTTTCACGCGCTGTGCCTCGCCGCCGGATAAGGTCGTGGCGGATTGTCCGAGCCGGATGTAACCCAGCCCGACGTCGTTCAACGTATCGAGCTTCGAGTAGATAGTCGGGATGTCGCGGAAAAAGTGACAGCCCTCTTCGACCGTCATGTCCAACACTTCGGCAATATTCTTGCCCTTGTACTGAACCTCGAGCGTATCGCGGTTGTACCGTGCGCCCTTGCACACCTCGCACGGCACATACACATCGGGAAGGAAGTGCATCTCGATCGTGATGAGGCCGTTGCCTTCGCAATCTTCGCAACGCCCACCCTTGACGTTGAAGCTGAAACGTCCGGGCTTGTAGCCCCGTGCGCGAGCCTCGCGCGTCGCGCAGAAGAGATCGCGGATAGGCGCGAAGAGGCCTGTGTACGTCGCTGGGTTCGAACGCGGCGTCCGGCCTATCGGCGACTGGTCGATGTCGATGACCTTGTCGATATGATCGAGGCCTTCGATCGAATCGTGCTTCCCCGGGCGCGCGCGCATCGAACCGTTCAGCGCGCGCGTGACGGCGGGATACAGCGTCTCGTTGATAAGGCTCGATTTCCCCGAACCCGACACGCCCGTGATGCACACGAACACGCCTAGCGGGATTTCTACGGTCACGCCCTTCAGGTTGTGATGCGATGCGTTCTTGATCGTCAGCGATTTGCCGTTGGTCTGGCGATAGTTCTCGGGAGTTTCGATCCGAAATGCGCCCGAGAGGTATTGGCCGGTGATCGACTTTTTCACCTTCGCGACTTGTTCCGGCGTCCCCTGCGCGATGATGTTGCCGCCGTGCACCCCTGCGCCTTCGCCGAGATCGAGCACGTGATCCGCCGTGCGAATTGTGTCCTCGTCATGCTCAACCACGATGACGGTGTTGCCGAGGTCGCGCAGTCGCTTCAGCGTAGCGATCAGCTTCTCGTTATCCCGCTGATGCAGGCCGATGCTCGGTTCGTCGAGCACATACAACACGCCGACCAATCCCGCGCCGATTTGCGTCGCCAGCCGAATTCGCTGTGACTCGCCACCGGACAGCGACCCCGCGTGCCGATCGAGCGTCAGGTAATCGAGGCCGACACTCACGAGGAACCCGAGGCGTTCCCGAATTTCCTTGAGTACGCGTTCCGCTATCGTGCGCTGCGTCTTCGTCAGCTTGACGGTCTTGAAGAATTCCTGTGCCTCGCCGATGGACATGCTGGTGACGCCGAGGATATTTAGACTATTGATCTTGACAGCGAGCGTTTCCGGCCGGAGCCGCGCGCCTTTGCAGGTCGTGCAGGGCCGCTCCGCCATGAATTGCCCGATGATCTCTCGCGCGGACGCCGACGAGGTATCTCGAAACCGGCGAACGAGATTGGGAATGACGCCCTCGAAAGTTCGTTGCGTTTCGTAGGAGGCGCGGCCCGCTTTCATCGAGTACGTGAACGCAACTTCCTCCTCGCCGGACCCGTAAAGAATCGCGTGCTGCACCTCTTCCTTGATGCGCTTGAACGGCGTGTGCATGTCCGCGCGATAGTGTTCGACGACGCACTCGAGCGCGCGCCGGTACCAACCATCCATCAAGCGCCGCATGCTCCACGGCTTGATGGCGCCCTGATCGAGCGTCAGCGTCGCATCGGGCACGACCAGTTCCGGATCGATCTCCATCACCGTGCCGAGACCGGTGCATTCCGGGCATGCGCCGTGCGGGCTGTTGAACGAGAACATGCGCGGCGCCAGCTCTTCGAAACTGATGCCGCAATCGGCGCAGGCGAGATGTTCGCTCTGCAGAAACTCGTGGACGTTTTTCTTGTCGTCTTCCGTCCAGATTCGAATGATTCCACCCGCGAGCCGCAGACACGTTTCGACGGAATCCGTCGCGCGTTTGCGGATGCCCTCCTTGACGACGAGCCGGTCCACGACGATATCCACGTCGTGTTTTACGTAACGCTCGAGTTCGATCTTGTCGTCGACACCATAGAATTTGCCATCGACCCGAATACGCACGAAACCCTGGCGCTTGATGTTCTCGAAAATCTTCTGGTAGGTCCCCTTGCGCTGGCGGACGAGCGGCGCGAGCAGTTGGACCTTCGTTCCTTCCGGCAAGGCGAGGATTGTGTCGACGATGCGCTGGGGCGTTTGCGATTCGATCACCTTGCCGCAATTGGGGCAATGCGGCGTACCGATCCGCGCGAACAGAAGCCGCAAATAGTCGTAAATCTCCGTGACAGTGCCGACAGTCGATCGCGGATTGCGGTGCGTCGTCTTTTGCTCGATCGAAATCGCGGGGCTCAATCCCTCAATGTAGTCAACGTCGGGCTTGTCCATTTGATCGAGGAATTGCCGCGCATAGGCGGACAAACTTTCGACATAACGCCGCTGGCCTTCCGCGTAGATCGTGTCGAATGCGAGACTCGATTTGCCCGAACCGCTCAGGCCCGTGATCACGATCAACTTATCGCGAGGAATTTCGAGATTGAGGTTCTTAAGATTGTGTTCGCGCGCGCCACGAATGACAATCATGTCGTGGGGAGAGACAGATTTGTTGCGTGCAGCCATGAAAAACACACACTCCTAGCGCCAAGAAACGCTGGGGAAAAGCGACCAGCCTCGACCGGGAGCGAGGCGAGACGTATAATACCAATTGACACCCAAAATCGCTAGGAAGGCGCTTTGGAGGCGACTCAGTATGAAGGACAGAGTGACGAAGGAGATCGCGAGCGAACTCGAAGACTTATCTGAAGGTGAACTTCGTCTCGTACTCAGGTACGTAAAGACATTCAAGTCGCAGACTCCGCGTGGTGTCGATTGGGAGAAACTGATGTCCGTGGTCGGTACCATACCCTCGGAAGACTTGGAAGAAATGCGCCAGGCGATAGAAGAACACTGTGAACGGATCGACGAGAGTTCGTGGTGAAATGCCTGCTCGATACCAGCGTGGTAATACCCATACTCAACAACGAGCGATTCTTTTTGGATCGCCTGCAAGCCACGGAGGCAGCGTCGACTTCGTGCATCGTGCTTGGTGAGATCATTTTCGGAGCCCATAAGTCCGCACGGAGTTCCGAGAATCTAAAGAGAATTGGTGTTTTTCGGGATAGTTTGGAGGTTCTTCCGTGTGACGCTGAGACGGCACGTATCTATGGCGACGAGCGTGAGAAACTCCGGCGCGTGGGCAGACCTATTCCAGATAACGACATCTGGATAGCAGCTCAAGCGATCCAGTATGACTTGACGCTAGCTACGAGCGACCGGCATTTCGAATTCATCTCGCAATTAAAAACGGCCGATTGGCAATCGACTCTTTGAAACACGTCGTCGTGTGTTCACCACGCCGGCACGATGCACCACGATGTTTTCCCCGTCACCCCCCGTCTGAATTTGAAGATCAGCGTAGAGCGGCGTGGCATCGGATGTCTAGACCAAAAAGAAACGCGGACCTCTCGCTCGAGAGGTCCGCGCGTAATTACGTCTACGCTGTGCGACGAACTCAGTCCGTCGACGGCAACGCCTGATTGCTATCCACTTCAATGCGAATGACCGAACCGCGGCCATTCTCGATGTGACGCGCTGGGTAGTTCGAATTGCACGCCCACACCGAGCCGTCCGGCGCGAATTCGATTTCGCGCGTATATGTGACGCGCGTCGGCATGCGATAGGTCACCCATTCTCCCGTGTCCGGGATGAGGCGCATGACCGTGTCCGACCCCGTGCCGCAAACCCAGACTTCGTTCGTTTGGGGATGAACGTTCAGCGCATACGGAATGTCGTTTTCGGCATCGGGCATCGTGAACAGCTTCCAATCCGCGGTCTTCGGATCGAAGCGACCGATGACGCCGTCAGCAAACGCCGGCACCCAAATCATCCCGTCGATCTGCGAGGCGTGCAGGCGGCGGGGACCGGTGAACGGCGGGATGTATTCCGTGATGACTTTCTTCCACGCGGCGTCGGATTGAGTCGTCAGCTCAGCAGCCTTCGCTGCGTCGCCGCCGTCCTTCGCGGCCTTCGCCTCGTCACGCAACTTCTTGAACTCAGCGGCGACCTCTTCGTACATCGCGGGATCCGGATTGATCTTTACAATACGGTTGCCGTTGAGTTTGCTCGCCCATACGACGCCGTCCGGTGCGATCGTGATGCCGTACGGCGTGATGCCGCCTGACTCGCCGCGCCCGGTGCCCGCCGCTTGATCCTTCGTCAACAGGCGGTACTCACGGACTTTGTTGCCATCGGACGGATCGAGCGAAAATACGCTGTTCGTGCCCGCGTCCGTATACCAAACGATACCCGTTTTTCGGTCGACTTCGAGAGAATGCGGATACGCGCCGCGCGGACGTTCGGGATGTCCCGATACCTGGACCCATTCCTTCGTCGTCACATCGAACTTCGCCATTTGGCCGCTCAACGCCAGCGTAATCCACATGTTGCCGTCCGCGTCCTGCTCGATTGAATGCGGACCCTTGACCGGATTCGCGTCCGATCCCGCTTCCTTGCCGCCTGGCACGGTGTAGGTCTTTTGTTCGCCCGTCTTCGTGTCCAGTTCCATGACGGTGTCGTTGGTCATGTCGACGGTATAGATGAACTCGCCGGTCTTGCCTACTTCCAAGTCGTGGATCATGCAGTTGTCCTGCATGCCCTCGGCCCATTCAACGATCCTCACGTCGATCTCTTTACCCGACGGAGGCGCGGGCGGTTCAAACGCCGGCCACTGTTCCATCGCCTCGGGGCTGTAGGCTTCCAGCAAGCGGGAGACGAGAGATTCTTGCGTGTGCTTGTAGAGTCCGCCGAAGCCTTGCATGCGCGTGACCATCGTTTCCCAGTCGACCGGCTCTTCCGGCGTGCGGAATCCCGGGGTGCCGACCTGATGGCAGTACA
>JBGTJY010000051.1:0-4076 GCA_041744855.1 Candidatus Hydrogenedentales bacterium | reverse complement strand
GCGATGGCGTGTGATCGCCTTTCCACCAGATGAAGATGTAGCCGCCACGACGGATGCGGCCCATCGCTAGACTAGAGGTCTGCCCACGCGGCGTCCTCTTCGGGCAACTTCCAATCGCGGGCGAGCGCAGATTCGCCGTGGCGAACAAAACCACCTTCGCCAAGGAATTCCTGCCCCACGAAGTGAAGTGCCTCCGCTTCTACAACGCCGACGAAATCGCGCGTGGGCTGTCGCCACTCGATCCGCCTGCCGGTGAATTCAAAGCCGGCCGCCTCCTTTTGACCGAGGTCCGTTCATCGATCGCGCGGCGGGAGACTTTCGCGTTGGAGAGCACACTGAGCGGGAAGACATACGTCCGCATCTTTGAATCGGCTCTCTCTCGCAGCTACGAGTTGGAATTGCACTATCTCTGGTTGGCGAAGGTGTCGCAGGCGATTGCGCGAGTCCGCCGCCGAGTGCGCATGGGCGGGCACGACATCCCCGCGGCCGACATCCGTCGTCGGTTCGAGCGTAGCCGAGCCCACCTGGTGAAAGATTACCTGCCGCTTGCGACGCGCTGGGTGATCTGGGACAGCCGAGGAATTAAGGCGAAACGGCTCGCCACAAGTGATGACAGCGATATAGATTTTGCTCGGCAGCTGATCGAATGATGACCAAAAGAAAAACGAACGGGGCGAAAAGGACGCCGGCATTTGTCGCCCGGGCGGAGCGAGCATTCGCGCGTGTCGCACGCAAAGTACGCGCAGAAAGTCGCCGGTCTGGATTGCCCATGGTTGTGTTTCCGAATGGAAAACCAGTGGCCAAGAAAACTAAGATTGTTTCTCAATGAAGCGCGCCAAGCCTGAACCGGAATACCGCCGAGCGGGCGCCGGCGGGATAGACTCGCCGCAGGCGAGCCCAGAGGGTTCGGGTGCTGGGGAGCACCCGGATCAAATCGTCACCCGAAACGGGAAACCGGTTTCTGTGATCCTCCCGAATCAAGGCCTACCAGGGGTTGCTGGAGCGAGCCGAAGACGCAGAAGATGTGGCGTGGCTGAGGAGAATGCGAACGAAGCCGCTCCACTATCGGCCGCTCGAACATGTGCTCGCCGATCTCGCGAAGGCGTGACCTCTTTCCGGGGAGCACAGGCTGCCAGCCTGTTGGTTGGAAAGCCCGGCCTCGCGCTGTCGCACTGCGTTACGGCGGCTGCTAGCCGAAACGAACTTTGCTTCGAAATATGAGCGAAGAACCACCAGCCATCCCCTGGCAGATGTTCTCCGTGCCGCAAATGACCTCGTCGCGGCTGGACATCGAAGACTACGCCCTCGGCGGCGCCCTTGCCGCCATCTACTACGTCGAACCATTCACCACCTACGACGCCGATATCATCTTCGTCGCCACTGACAAAGGGCTGAGCGCTGGCATTCCTGCGATCTACGCGCATTTGCAGGAACGCGGCTGGCGTGTGGAGCACGAGCATCTTCTTGTCCACGGCTTCCCGGTTCAATTTCTCGCCGCGGCCGGGCTCACTGAAGAAGCTGTCCGCGAAGCCCGCGCTATTGATTACGAAGGCGTGCCCGCAAAAGTGTTCCGACCTGAGCACATCATCGCCATTGCGGCCAGCGTTGGACGGCACAAAGACCTTGCGCGAATTGAGCAACTGATCGAGCAAACCGAGATCGACAGAACGCTCTTGGACGACATCCTTGGGCGGTATAGCCTGAAGATCGAGAAGCGATGAAAACCGATATGCGCCGTCAGCTGGCCCGGCAGCCCTTCGAAGAAAAAATCCGCAAGGTCGGCGAACTGGTACGGCTTTCTCGAAAGATAAAGACGCCGCGCGTGCGCGAAGACGCGTCCGATTATCCGGGCTCTGCAACCGGCCAGTCCGGCTCGGGCCGTTCCCGCTGTTGATATCCGGCGTCGGTTCGAGCGGAGCCGAGCCCACCTGGTGAAAGATTACCTGCCGCTTGCGACGCGCTGGGTGATCTGGGATAGCCGGGGGACCAAGGCGAAACGGCTCGCCACGAGCGCTGCCAATGATATAGATCTTGCCCGGCAGTTGATCGACTCATGAGCACAAGAAAAACGAACGGTGCGAAAAAGACGCCGGAATTCATCGCTCGGGCGGAACGAGCATTCGCCCGTGTAACACGCAAAGTGCGCGCAGAGAGTCGCCGCTCCGGATTGCCTTTGGTTGTCTTTCCGAATGGAAAACCAGCGGGCGTTCGAAAGAGGGAGACGAGTGTCGAAAGTAAGCTCTGACCCTATTTCCCTAGTAAGGCCTAGCTCGGAACCGGCAGTAGAATAGTTGCGTCGATTGCCGATTCAAATCCTGTCGCTTCCAATCACAATGTCGTCCTTGCGAGATCGATTCCTCGGCGAAGAAAATCGACCCCGGCTAGTTGCCGCTCTCCGCCAAAACCCGACGATCTACGAGGATTCACTTGCCGAAGAGCTTGCCGATCTAGTTCACGTAGAGGTTGTCGAAAGAGGCCGACCCCTGATTCAACAGAATGACAGCTCCGACGATTTGTTTTTCATTTTGGCCGGTCGCGTATCAATCGAGGTTAATGGTAGAGAAGTGGCCATTCGAGCCGCCGGGCGTCATGTCGGGGAAATGTCGCTCATAGATCCGGCAGCACGCCGTTCCGCCAGCGTTATTACACTCGAAGAGACGGCAATTGCGGTCGTCAAAGAATCGGACTTTGCGAAGCTTGGCGAAAAATTTCCCAGATGTTGGCGTCTCATTGCTAAGGACGTCGCCGATCGACTTCGAGAGCGGGATAGATTTGTGTCGCAACCGAACCCGCGACCAGTCGTGTTTGTGGGGTCGTCGACAGAGTCCGCAGTCGTCGCTGCAAATATTGGTCGCCTGTTGAGCGTGAATGATTTCGTCATTCGCGTTTGGACGGATCGCGGTATTTTTGGCGCATCCAAATTCCCCATTGAAGGCCTAGAGGAGCAGGTCAGGACGTCGGATTTCGCGGTGATTATTATGACGCCGGATGATATGACGATTAGCCGAGGTTTAGAGCTCGAGTCGCCTAGGGACAATGCTGTCTTGGAGTTGGGTATGTTTTTAGGTTCATTATCGCGTAAACGAACGTTCCTAGCAGTGCCGAACGGCGTAGATGTCAAGATTCCCAGCGATCTGCTCGGTCTCACGCAACTACGGTACGCGTCCGGCGCGGATCCTGATCTCAACTTGTTGGCTCTATGTCAGGATTTGCGCGATATTATCGAAACATTGGGGCCAAAGTAGATCGCGCGATTCATGGCCCTCCACGACGAGTTGAGCACTGAGGTCGGAAGAATTTTCCGGGAGCGCTGGGAAAATACTAAGGGAAATGTGGTTCCCAGGTCGGAAAGCGTTGGGCTAGGTAACAAAGGCGTCGAGCTTGATGCAACCGTGCTCTATGCCGACTTAGCTGAGTCTACGAAGCTGGTCGAGCAACATTCTGCAGACTTCGCCGGCGAGGTCTATAAAAGTTACCTGTATTGCGCTGCGAAGATTATTCGTTCCGAAGGCGGCGAGATAACCGCATACGACGGCGATCGCGTTATGGCGGTGTACATTGGCGGCACGAAGAATAGCTCTGCGACTCGTACTGCACTGAAAATCAATTTTGCTGTGCGCGAGATTATTAATCCAGCCCTCAACACCGTGTACAAAAACAATTTCAAGATCCAACAGGTTGTCGGAGTCGATACAAGCGTTCTGCGCGCAGCACGGACGGGAGTTCGCGGAGCAAATGATCTTGTTTGGATTGGGCGATCTGCCAATTACGCTGCCAAATTAACTGCTCTCGATGGCACTTATCCCTCAAATATCACTGACCGGGTGTTCAACCGATTGATGGTGGAGGTGAAAACGAGCCAAGGGCGGCCAATGTGGGAAAAGTTTACGTGGAACGCGACAGGGGAAACCATTTACCGATCTACATGGCAATGGCGTGTTTGAGAGTGTTCTGCCGAAGTTGTCGATGAAAAGACCCTGCGGGGAGCCGGAGGCCCTTCTGCCTCGCGGAAATGTAAACCTACTCCGCCTCTTCGGCATACTCATCGAGAACAGTGTCTGACAAGTGTTCCAAAT
>JBGTJY010000050.1:0-2054 GCA_041744855.1 Candidatus Hydrogenedentales bacterium | reverse complement strand
GCCACGAACGGCAGGCCTTTCCACCATCCCGTCATCTTGGCCCGCGGATGTTTCGTCGTTGATTTCGGCACCGTGACTAATGCTCCATACGCAACGATTCCGTTGCGCTCAGTCGTTCCGCGGCCCGAAGCCGGGCGCTGTGCGCGCGGGGGTTCGCGTGGATTTCTTCGGCAGTTGGCCCGACAGCGCGCTTCGTCAGAACTCGCATGATTGGCGGAATGGATCGCGCCACGCGTCCATCGGCGGTCAGCTCTTCCCGCTTTCGCGAGAGATCGTTCATCACGCGCTTCCACACGCGGTCTTCGCCGGATTGAAACGAGATCAACACGAGGCGTCCGCCCGGAGCCAAAACATCAACCGCGGCGCGCAGACCGCGTTCGAGACTTCCTAGTTCGTCGTTCACCACGATCCTGATCGCCTGAAACACTTGTCGCACGGCGTCCGCGCGAGGCCCGGTTCGGGGCACGCGAAATGGTTCCGTCTCCGGCGAATCGGCACGCCGCGTCGAGTCAAGGACGGCCGCCGTCAGATCGGCAGTCGTCTCGAGCCCTCCTTCATCGCGGCGGTGACAAATGGATTTTGCGATGCGCCGCGAATGGCGCACGTCGCCATATTCATCGAGGATTCGGGCAAGGTCGGGCTCGGAAATCGTGGCCAAAAACTCCGCGGCGGAGGCGCCGTGCGAGGAGTCCATGCGCATATCGAGTGGGCCGTCGGATTGAAACGTGAATCCACGCGCGGCGTTGTCGAGTTGCATGCTCGACATGCCCGCGTCGATCAGCACGCCGTCTACCTTGGCCATTCCCCGATCCGCCAGAATTGTTGCTATGTCCGCGTAGTTCCCATGTACTACGCGCACCCAGGCGAACTCGCGCAGATTCGCTTGCGCGAGCTCAACTGCCGCTGGGTCTCGATCGATCGCAAGTACATGGCCACGCGGTCCCACCCCCGTTGCTATCAGGACCGCGTGGCCACCGGCTCCCGCCGTGCAATCCACATACGCGCCGCCCCCCCGGACATCCAACCACGCGATGGCCGTTCCGGCGAGTACAGGTATGTGCACAGGCAGAGTCCGCCTTGGCCGTCGGCTTTGTAAGCCGCCGGCCGTGTTCGGCCACCGGCTGCGTTTAGCCGCTTAGGCCGCCTTGCGGTACACCTGGATCGCTTCGTCCTCCGACGCGTACATGTCGAAGTACGCAGTTACGCACGCCGTCCTAAAGAGGCGTTGGATGTAGAGGTTCAGGCCAACCAACTTCATGTCCCCGTTTTTGGCCCGAAACTGGCGTAACCGTTCCAGCAGTGTACCCACCCCAAAAGTGTTCATCATTTCCACGCCGCTGAGATTCAGCACGACGTGGTGATTGCCTTCCCGAATGCAATCGTGCAGGGCTTCGGTCAGATCTCCCGCCGTCCCCTCATCGATTACGCCTTCGAGCCGAAGCACCGTGACCGGCCCTGTTTGACCCCGTTGCACCCCCAACATGGCTTTCTCCTTCCGCGTTGAGCAGATACGCTTTGTGTCGGCGCCTATTCGTCGCCGACAGCTTCCCCCACCTTCACCAAGGCGCCGGTCGCTCCCCCGAGCGTTGCCGGGCCCGTGGTGAAGTAGTTTGAAACGATGTCGCGAAACTCCACTTCGCGCTTTCTCTGATATTCCCGCCATCCGGACCTGTTCCACAGTTCAATGTGGTCATCCGCCCCTACCAAGGCCGCTTCCTTGTCCAGGCACGCGTAGCTCCTGAGGTGCTCTGGCACTGGAATGCGGCCCTGCGCGTCGGGAGCAACCTCTTGCACACTCCCAAACAGGAGCCGCCGGAGGTCGACGGCCCGTGCGTCCAACGACGCATACCTACGGGATTCGCGCGAGATGTTGTCCCATTCCTGCTTCGGAAAGATGAATAGACACCCATCGTAGCCGCGGCACATGAAGAATTCGGTGTGCTCGAGATCATCCATCGTCTTACGGAACTTGCTCGGAACCGTAATGCGATTTTTGTCATCAAGTACAGTGTATACTTCGCCGCAGTACATAGCATGATGCAGACCGCCGAGGG
>JBGTJY010000049.1:0-2702 GCA_041744855.1 Candidatus Hydrogenedentales bacterium | reverse complement strand
ATGCGATGTCCGCGTCCTCGGCTGCATATTCGCAGGCCTTCTCAATGGGAACGCGGTCAAAGGTGATAGCGCCGGACCCTTTTCCGATCACGTCGGAGATAGGGATCGTTCTGCGCTTGAGGTAGTGGAGACTTACTTCATTGAGATTATGCCTCAGACGCGAGGGGTCCGTCAAGTAGCTCCCCACCATCGTATCCATGGATATTCCGCGCAACTCCACACCGTGGCGCTTCAGAACGACCAGGTCGTATTTGATGTTGTGGCCGATCTTCGGGAAACCAGCATCCTCGAGAAGGGGCTTCAGGACACCGAGCACTTCCTCGCGCGGCATCCCGGTCGCGAACTTGTCGTGGCACAGCATCGCCTCGGGCTGATGGCCCACGGGGATGTAGTAGCCCGTGCCGGCTTTGAAGCTGATCGAGATGCCAACCAGTGCCGCGCGCATCGGGTCGGTGCTGGTCGTCTCCGTATCCACCGAGACCTCACCCGCCGCGTGCAGCTCGTCGACGAGCGCATCCAACTCGGCTCTCGTCAACACCAGTCGGTAGTCGGGCTTTTCTTCTTGTTCGTCGGGCGCGCCAAGAAATTCTTCGTAGAGCGATCGAAACTCGAGCTCGCCGAAAATCGTCGCGAGTTTTTTTCGATCCAGTTCCTTGCAACGAAACGTCTCGAAATCGCATTCAAGCGCGACGTCGGTCTTGATCGTCACCAGCACGCGGCTGAGCTCCGCCATCGCGCGATCCTCAAGCAAACGTTCTTTCTGTTTTCCCTTCAACTCCTCAATCTTGGCGTACAACCCTTCGATGTTCCCGTATTGCTGCAACAACTTGATCGCAGTCTTTTCGCCAATCCCCTTCACCCCCGGCACGTTGTCCGCCGTGTCGCCCATCAGCCCGAGTACGTCGATTACGTTTTCCGGCGGCACGCCAAAACGTTCCTTGACGCCCGCCGGGTCGTACCAAACGCCCAGGTTACCCTTGTTCGGGTCGTATACCGTCGTGTGTTCGCTTACGAGCTGCAGCATGTCCTTATCGTTGGACACGACCACCGCCTGCAACCCCCCCGCGGTTGCAAGCCGAGACAACGTCCCCATCACGTCGTCCGCCTCGACCCCGGGAATGCGCAGCACGGGAATGTCGAAGGCCTCGACCAATCGATCGATCACGGGAAACTGAGCGATCAAATCCGCCGGCGTCTCGTTCCGCGTCGCCTTGTATTGCGGATACAGATCGTCGCGAAACGTCTTCCCCGGCGCGTCGAACACCATCACGATGTGCGAAGGATTCTGCTCGCGCAAAATACGCAACACGACGCGCGCGAAACCGAACACGGCGTTTGTCGGCCGGCCTTTCGAATCGCGCAAATTCCGAATCGCGTAGTACGAACGGAACGCGAACGACATCCCGTCGATCAAATACAACTTATCTGCCATGCCCTGCTTTCTGATTCGCTCCCTCGATCGCCGCCCACACTTCGCGCGCCGCATTTGCCGACGCCCCGCCCGACCCCAATCGCTCCCGCACCCGCGCCAACCCCTCAAGCATCGCGCGCCGCGCGTCCGTCTCCTCGATCAACTCCACGGCCTTCGGCAAAATCCGCTCGGGCGTCGCGTTGCCCTGTATAAACTCCGGCACAAACGGCCGCTCGGCAAGTAAATTGACCATCGCAATGGACTCGACGCGCACCAGCAGCCGCGCCAGGAGGTAGGTGATGGGGGAGACCCGGTAGAGGACCACCATCGGCACACCAAACAACGCAGTCTCGACCGTGGCGGTTCCGGATGCGACCATACAAAATCGCGCCGCGCGAAGCAACTCGTGCATCCCCCCGACGCGCGTTTCAATCGCCACGCGCCCCCGCGCAAGCGCAAGGATCTGCGACTCACGCTCCGCATTCACACACGGCACCACGAAGCGCGCCTGCGAATACCGCTCGCGCAATCCCGCCGCCACCTCGAGCATCACCGGAAATATCCGCCCAATCTCCTGCGCCCGGCTACCAGGAAGTAGCCCAATCAACGATTCGCTTTCAAGAGCCTCGTTCACTCGCGAACCCCGAACGCGGCCGCCATTGGGGATGAGCGCGTCCCTCCCGGAATCGACGTGATCCAACAACGGATGCCCAACATACGTGCAATCGACGCCCGCCTCGCGATAAATCGCCTCCTCGAACGGCAATATCACCAGCATCTTGTCGACGCACCGCGCGATCGTTTTGATGCGTCCCTTTTTCCACGCCCACACCTGCGGGCTGATGTAATAAATGACCGGCACGCCGAGCGCGTGCACTTTTTGCGCCAGCCGCAAATTGAATCCGGGATAATCGATAAACACTGCGGCATTCGGCGGATACGCGCTCAATTCGTCCAACGTCGTGTGAAACAACCGCCGGATCGATGGAAACGATCGCACGACCTCCGTGAATCCCATGATCGCGTCGCCGGCGAGATCGTAGTCCAGCGCCATGCCCGCCGATTCCATCGCGCGTCCGCCGAGACCGAAGCATTCGATGTCCGGCTGCATCACGCGCAACGCGCGAATCAAGTTCGCCCCGTGCGTATCCCCCGACGACTCGCCCGCGCAAAAAAAGACCCGTGCACGCGAGCCGGAATCGCGCGTCACCGATGCTCTCGCATGAACGTCAAAATGCGTTCCGCAAGTTCGAGCGCGCGCAAGCCGTCCTCACCCGACACAACGGGCGTG
>JBGTJY010000048.1:0-2798 GCA_041744855.1 Candidatus Hydrogenedentales bacterium | reverse complement strand
CGGGGTGGGCTTCGGGGCGAAAGCGGCGCACATCTGGAACGTCGTTACTGAGTTGTTGGATGAGCACCGCATCCATATTGTCGCCGGTGAAAGGACGTCTTCCCGAAACCATTTCGAACAGGGTGATGCCGAGGGCGTATTGATCGCTCAACCATGTCGCCTTCAAGCCGCGGACGATCTCGGGGGCCATGTAATCGGGCGTGCCGAATATTTCGCCGTCGCTGGTGATTGTAGTCTCGTCCGAGATGCGGGCCATGCCGAAATCGCCGACCTTGAGGACGCCCTTCTGCGTCAAAAACAAATTGCGCGGCTTGATGTCGCGGTGAATAACGCCCCGATCGAGTGCGAATTGAAGCCCTGCGA
Organism: Candidatus Hydrogenedentales bacterium; assembly: GCA_041744855.1. GTDB lineage: Bacteria > Hydrogenedentota > Hydrogenedentia > Hydrogenedentales > JBGTJY01. The sequence goes on along the minus strand of JBGTJY010000048.1, from coordinate 2,435 downwards.
TGATTTGACGCAGGTAAGCGACCGTTTTGTCTTCGGGAATCGATCCCGACAGGCAGATGTGTTCATCGAGCGAGCCGCCCGCGAGATACTCCATAACGATATACGGCTCGCCTCCTTCCGAACCGATGTCGGTTATTTTCACGATGTTGGCATGATCGAGGCGTTGCATCGCGCGTCCTTCTCGGAGGAATCGCTCCATGACTTTGCTGCTCGCCTGGACCGATCGTTTGGGGACTTTGATGGCGGCTTCACGGCCATCCGCCGCCACGCCGCGGTAGACATACGCCATGCCGCCCTGGCCAAGGACACGATCGATCCGGAAGGCGCCGATGTGTTCCGGGAACTCGGGGAAGCGATCGACAATGCGCCCACCGTGTATTGCATTTTCACGGTCCATCAGACCCGAGAGCGCGGCCGCCAAATGCCGTGCGATCCTAGACAGCGTCTTCAGCTCGGACGCGGAATAGTTCTGGCCGTTGGCCTTTTCGCCGAGCGCGACGGCCCCGATTAGACGCCCACGGGCCGTCAATGGAAAAACAACAGTAGCCTGCAACGCTTGCATTCCTCTCAAGGCGTCATCGCGCTCAGCCCGCCATTGGAGCCGTTCAATCAAGTCGTCGCGAAAGAGCACCGCGCGCTCTTTTTCGACAATATCCAGCAGCGTTGAGCACGTCGAAACCGGCGCGGCGGCGCCCGGCGACGGCACGAACGCGGCAACGTCCCACTGGCGCGTCCCGCGGGTGAACAGGGTTACACGGTCCGACCCTATGGCGCGGCTAAGTTTCTGCGCCGCGGATTGACAATTCGTTGGGTTCGGCATCGAGCGATTCAACGAAGATGTCGTAATCGAATGGAACGCGATTAAAACGGCGGTCGAGCAAATGCCGGGCGCGGCTGTGCAAAGGAATTGCGAGGACGATCGTCGCAGCCACGAACGCGGGCGTCACCCATCGTTCCGCCATCGGAGCGAAGCGGCTCGCCAATGGCGCGAGGTACCCGCTCGCGGCGGCATAGACACCCACGAGTGAGCCGATCAACAGCCCGTAAATCAAACTTTCCCGGGCGAGTTCGTTCAATTGCAGCAGATTGTGGCGAATAATCGCGTAGCCCACGAGCAGCGGAAAGAGGAGCACGCTCACCTCGGTCAGCATGTGGACCAGGGGGCTGCCCGTATCAGCCAATCGGAGAACGATGCCTACCGTGGGAAAACCGAACGCCAAAACGACGGCCATTCTGATCAACGTCGAGCGCTGACGATCGGTCGGCCCTAACTTGACGCCGCGCAGACGAACGATGTAGTCGCCGGCAAGCGTGATCGCTATAAGTCCAAGAAGAAGGAACGCCCACGTCAATAAATACGGGCGTCGCACGATGCCTTGAACGGCAGTAATCGGTGAGTCGATGATCGACGCGGACATCAACGCGATGGCTGCTCCGCATGCGCCAAGAATCCACGGTCTCGGGCGTTTCACAACGACACGCAGGGACGTAAACGTAAGTAGGAATACGACGGAGGCCGGGATCAATCCGCTCTGCGTCATCAGCAGCGCCACGTTTTCCCAGGGCAGGCGGTATTGGAAGGCGAGGCTGCGCAGGAGGTTGAGACTGCCAAACACCGAGCTGAAAATCAGAAATCCCGCAGAGCTCCGCATGCCCGGTTTGAGCCAGTAGAGCCCGATCCCTAGCACGATGATCGACACGGCTGCAACGAAACGGACCCAAAGTGAGCGGTAGTTGGACGACTCGACGACAACGCGCAGCGCCTGCCCCGCCGGATCCACGAGGTCAAACGGCGTACGGCGCGCGCGTCCGAGATTGTCGGGTTCGATGCGTTGCTCGGCGATTTCGGTCAACGGCGTGTTGGAAACGGCGGTAACGTGGTCCGCGCGTTCCACGATAGTCTGAGGGAGCCCGGAGGGATCGGCGATGAGCATGGACGCGCCGTCGACCTCAAACCGAAGTTGCTTCGGAAAGCGAATGAACTCCGTTCGCACGACGCGCGGATCAGCCGTGTCGGACTCGAAACGCATCCGAATTGGTTCGTCCACGTCGGAGGCGTCGAATGCTTCGCGCGCCGCCGCGCGCGTTTTCACGGGGACGCCATTCACCTCGGTGATACGATGTTCGGGCCCGATGCCGTAGTCGGCGTGTTCATAGGAAGTGCTCAGGTCCTCGTTGAGCCAGAACGACGGACGCGGATGGTCCTGGGCATACAACAAGCGCAGGCCCGTGTACACGATGAGCGCGAGGAACGGAATCGGAAGCACCCAACGCATTGGACCCGGCGGTTCAAAGCGGATTTGACCTCCGGTTCCGCTACCGCTCCCCGAACCTTGCGGCGCCGGTTCAGGAGAAGAATCACGATTAGAGGATTCCGTGGCTGGCGACCACGACATGAGCCGGGTATCGCTCTCGCCCGGTTCCTTGTCCGAATT
>JBGTJY010000047.1:0-1922 GCA_041744855.1 Candidatus Hydrogenedentales bacterium | reverse complement strand
GGTAATCGATGTGCATCGCGCGGACGTCGATCGGCACCGCGCCAAAGCTGCTCATGGCATCGACGATGAAGGTGCGTCCGTGTCGGTGCGCGATCGCGCCTACTTCCGCGATTGGATTGATGAGGCCGGTTGTCGTTTCGCAGTGGACGATTGCGACGTGCGTAATCGCTGAATCTGACGCGAGCGCGCGTTCGGCGTCCGCGGGATCGATGCGGCGATTTTCGGGCGTGGAGGCGATGGTGTGCGCGATACCGTGGATGCGGGCCATATCAGCGATGCGGCGTCCATACGCGCCATTGGCGAGCACGAGGAGCTTGCCGTCGCGGGGAATCACGGAAGAAATTACGGATTCGTTAGCGAACGTGCCGCTGCCTTGAATCGGGACCGCGGTGTACTCGTTCGCCCCATTCGCGAGTTGGACGAGACGATCGCGGATGTTACGGACGATGGCGATGAACGCGTCGTCGCGCGAACCCATGTCGCGCAGCATGGCCTGTTTGACGGTGCGGCTCGTCGTGAGCGGGCCGGGCGTGAACAGGGCCTTGTCTTTCCATGGGGAAATTTCGAGCAAGAATCGTCTCCGCGTGTTTCGACGTGTCATTCTGAGCGTAGCGAAGAATCTTCTGAAGACTTCGCGCGAGCGAGGTTCTTCGCTGCGCTCAGAATGACTGATTTTGGAGTTATTGTATCCGAGGATGCAGTGCGTTTTGCCGTTGGGCGCTGAACGAGGATAATCGGAGTGCTTGAAGATTTTGCGGCGGAGCGTTGAATGGAGTCAGAACAGAACTCAAACGGCAAGGAATTGCGCCTGGCGTTTGCGATGGGCGGCGGGACTTCGTTGGGCACATTTTCCGGGGCTGCGCTGTCGGAGGCGCTGAAGCTCGCGGTGATGGAGTCGGCGAGGGGCGAGCGTTACTCGCGGGTTGTGGTGGACGTGTTGAGCGGGGCGAGCGCGGGGGCGATTTCGTTGGCGATTATGTTGCGCGCGCTTGCGCATCCGTCGCCGGAGCGCAGTGCGACGTCGCGTGCGGCGCTGGAAGGCGACCCTCGTTGGAATGAGTTGCCGGAGGCGTATCGGGACGCGGCAATCGCGGCGCAGACGGTGCAGGAATCGCAGCGCGCGATTTGGGTCGACGAGTTGAGCCTGGAAGTGTTGCTCGAGGACAAGCACGGAGAGCTGCGGCATCAAGGCGGCATCTTTAACCGGTATGCGATCGATCGGCTGGCGAAGAAGTACATCCAATTCGATGAGGTCGGGACGGAAGGTCGGCTGACGCGGCCGGTGTTGTTGGGTAGCCGCGTGCTGTTTGCGTGCACGTTGACGAATCTGACGCCGATCATCACGGACGAAACGCGGGAGGTGCCGGGGTCCGAAGTCGGGTTCGCGGGACTGATGGACGCGATGCGATCGGGATTGCACCAAGAATTGCGCGTGTTCGATCTGAATTTTCGCAACGTGCCCGAGCTTGACAAGGCCGAGCGTGGCAAGGCCGAGCGTGGCACAGTTGAAAACGATGAATGGCCGTCGCGCTGGCGGCGGTATCACGTTGGGGAGAAACGATCCGGCGAGATTGGCGACCTGCGCGACAACTCGGCGTGGTCGAGCATTTTCAGCACGGCGATCGCGGCGGGGGCGTTGCCGGTCGCGTTCGAGCCTGTGGCGTTGATGCGGGACAGTTTCGAATTCGGCGATTCGTGGCCGCAGGAATTGCGTCAGCCTGCATTCGAGAGTGCAACCATCGATGCGCGTTCTAATGGCGAGCCGGCGTATCGCTACCCCTTCAAATACGCCGATGGCGGACTCTTCAACAACGAACCGCTGCGCGAGGCGTTCAAGCTGGCCGCGTACCTCGACGCGGAAGACGATCCGTCGACGTTCATTCGCCGCGTGATTTTTGTCGACCCCGTAATTGGAACGGGCG
>JBGTJY010000046.1:0-1761 GCA_041744855.1 Candidatus Hydrogenedentales bacterium | reverse complement strand
CCAGCCAAACCAGAGCGACGGGACAGTGCGTCGTGCCCGAAATAGCGCAACCGTGATAACGACGACAAACGCCGCCGAAATCACCGCCAGCGCCCACGAGAGATGCTCGCGCGGGTGCGGATAAAACACCGCGAGGTCCGTGGGCCAAATCGTCTTGTAAAGATAAGCGCCGTACGCGATTGCCGCATTGCCGATGCGTTGATCGAGCGGGATCGTGTCGAGTCGCTGAACGCTGTCGCCTCCCGCCTGCGCCAAAATCGTGGCGAGCCCGGAGGCGACCGCGAGCATCAACAATGGAATTTTCTCGAATACCAGGCGCTTCCACTCCATCTCGCGGCGAAGCGGCCACCGATCAAAGAACAGCAACAGAATCGGCAGCGTGACCCACATCGGCTTGGCCATGAGACACGCGGCAAACGCGAGGAGCACCAAGCCATACGACCGCGCAGACGGTTTTCGCGCATACGTCACGTACGCGTGAAGCGTCAACAAACCAAACGCTGCCGCGAGCACCTCCTTGCGCTCCGAAATCCACGCGACGGACTCGACGTGCAGCGGATGCAACGCGAAGATTACCGCGACGATCAGGCTGCGCGCCGTCGAGCCAGTCGACCGCAGGAGCAGCGCGTAAAGCAGCACGCAATTCAAAAAGTGAAGCAGCACGTTCGTCGCATGCATCAAGCCGGGATCGAGTCCGCCGATTTCGATTTCGGCCAGATACGTAAGCCAAGTCAGCGGGTGCCAATTGGCGTGATGACCCGTCGTGAATGCCCACGCGAGCGACTCGCCCGTGATGCCGTCGGCGACTTGGGGATTGTCGACCAGATACACGTCGTCGTCGAACCGAACGAAGCCGAAATCGGCAACCCCCCAATAGGCCCCCGCCGTCAGAACAGCGAGCGCCGCCAATCCCCCGAGATGGCGCATAGGTTAAGTCTACCGCAGGGCACTGAGACCGGCAAATCGCGGATTCACAGAGTTGGGGCCGGTTCCGCGATAATAGGCGGGATTTGGCAGCCGAAATGAACTCCGCGAAACTACCCACCCTCGCCGCGCCCACGTTGCGCGTCACCGAAATCTACAAAAGCGTCCAAGGCGAATCGACTTGGGCGGGGCTCCCGTGCATCTTCGTGCGCCTGGCCAGGTGCCACCTGCGATGCGTGTGGTGCGACACCGCGTACGCCTTCCACGGCGGCGAGAAAATGAGCCTCGACGCGATCATGGAACGCTGCGCCGCGCTCGAATGTACCCTCGTCGAGCTGACGGGCGGTGAACCGCTCGTGCAAGCGCACTGTGTCGACCTGGCCTCGCGTCTCGTGGAGGAGGGCTACACGGTCTTGATCGAAACAAGCGGCAGCCTGCCCATCAACACCTTGCCCCCCGCCGTCATCAAGATTATGGACCTGAAGTGCCCCGACAGCGGAGAGTGCGAAAAGAATTACTGGCCGAACATCGAGTATTTGTCCCCGAGGGACGAAGTGAAATTCGTGATCGCGAGCCGGCTCGACTACGAGTGGAGCCGCGACGTCGTGCGAAAATTTTCGCTCGATCAACGGTGCAACGCGGTGCTTTTCTCGCCCGTGTTTGGTCCTGTTGAGCCGCGGCAGATCGTCGAATGGATTCTCGAAGACCAATTACCCGTGCGGTTCCAGTTGCAGTTGCACAAATTCATCTGGCCGCCGAATCAGAAAGGCGTCTGACATGCAGGTGGACTTGATCAAGTCCTTTCAATTCGAGGCGGCGCACAAAACGCCCAGGAAT
>JBGTJY010000045.1:0-5196 GCA_041744855.1 Candidatus Hydrogenedentales bacterium | reverse complement strand
CCGTTGTTCCTGGTGACGGCCGATCACAAGCTCAAGATTCGAACGCCGGGCGAGCGATTTGAACCGACCACGGGACAGAAAGTGGTGGCCGTGATTAACGAACCAACGCAACCTACTTCGAATCAGAGCAAAGCGGACACGAAGGCATAGGCGCGCACGATGAACGAGTTTGTGACATTTCAGTGCCCGCACTGCTGGCAATCGATCGAGATCGCAGTCGACCTATCGGTGCGCGAGCAGGAATACGTGCAGGACTGCGAAGTCTGTTGCAATCCGATTACGATTCGCGTGCGCGCCGATGGCCGGAAGGTGTTGGATATCAGCGCGGAGCCAGCGCAGTAGGAGACGAGTCATTTCATGGAAGTTATCATCCGCCCCACACCAGAGGACGCGACACGATTGACCGCGGCGTTGATCGTCGATGCGATCCGCCGCAAACCGGATATCGTTCTGGGGCTTGCAACGGGCCGTACGATGGAGGGGCTGTATCGCTTACTGGTCGAGCGCCATCGCGCGGGGGAACTTAGTTTCGATCGCGTGACGACTTTCAATCTCGACGAGTACATCGGCCTCGAGGCGTCGCATCCGAATTCGTATCGTCACTACATGCAGGCGCACTTGTTCGATCACGTGGACATCGATCCCGCGAACACGTATCTGCCGAACGGGATGGCACGCGATCTCGACGCGGAGTGTGCGCGCTACGAAGCGGAAATCGTCAAGCATGGCGGGATTGATCTGCAGCTTCTGGGAATCGGCACGAGTGGCCACATTGGGTTTAACGAACCCCTTTCCGCGATGCGATCGCGCACCCGGCCGAAGGCGCTCAGTCCGCAAACCGTCGCGCAAAACGCGCCCCAATTCGCGAACCCGGCGTCGATCCCGCGGCGCGCTATCACAATGGGTGTGGGGACGATTCTGGAGAGTAGCCGCTGCCTGTTGCTCGCGTGCGGTACGGAAAAGTCGGCGGTTCTGGCGAAGGCCGTCGAAGGACCAGTGACCTCGATGATCTCGGCGACGGCGCTACAGTTGCACCCGAAGTGCACGATCATCTTGGACGAAACGGCAGCGGATAAGCTCCAGAATTGGGAGTATTACCACTGGATTTTCGAGAACGAACCGGAGTGGGAGCCGTATCGGTAAATGCTCTCGCTCCGTGGGGGCCTTTCACAAAGCTAGGCCACACTAGACATTCGAGACATGTGCTGCACACTTTTTGGAAGGCCCCGCAGGCAGGAATGACTTGAGGATAGGCGGCTTGCCTTATCGCCACCACCGCAACGTCGCGGGCCTATCATTCACTTCAATTTGAATCGCCGCTTCAACTCCACCCAGCTCCGAAGTGACCTTTAACAAAACGGAATTGCGGCCCTGACGAATAAGCGATTCGACCGCTCCCGCATACTCTCCGGACAGCACCGGCTTGTCGTTGTGCCACAGATCGAAGCGGCAATTGCACGCGACACGAATCGAAGCCGTGAAGCGCTGTTCAGCGCTGAATTCGGCATACGCGAATGCCGTCCCGTGACTTCTCGCGTCCAACGCGTTTACGTCGGGATCGAGTGCTGCCGCGAATGGAATGCGGTGATTTTCCGACGCCAACGTGTGCCATTCCACCCAATGCACATCCCGGTATCGACCCGGATAACTCGCGTTGAAATCCCGCAATTCCTCGGGCGCTAACGGAGAATCATTCGCCTGCTGCGCCGGAAACATCCCGATCAGTTTCCATTTGCGCACGAATTCCGTGCGTTCCTTGCGCAACCATTCAACCGATTTTTGATGGACGGGCAACGTTCCTTGCGATGGCACCGCGCGGCGCGAAAAATGTTGGATCATATTCACAAACATGCGATCGGCCACCGGGTCTTCACCGAGCCGATCGAGTATTCGGAAGTGCGTGAATACCACCCGGCCCGTGCCGTAGGTACGCACGAGCATGCTGGCGCCCACAATCCTCGTCGCCGCGTCAGATGCGCCTGTCATGCACTGGGCGATCTCCTCGTCGCTCGGCTCCTCGAACGCGCGCCACGGCAACACCCCGCGATACGGCGTATCCATCACGCTGCCCGCGGGCAATCCCTCGAACACGGGGTGCAAACGATTTCGATGATGAACCAGCCCCGCCCCGCTAGGTAGCTGTATGCTCGTCGCGCGCAATTCGGGATCGATGCGATCGGCGAGATCGTTCCAATCGGCCGGCGGCTCGAAGAAGAGCGCGACGGCGCCCGACGAAGCCTGGCCGAGCACCTGCGCCAGTTCGTTGTCGGGATACGCGCGTACTGTATTCGCGAGCGGCGGCACGATTATCACGGGCGAAAACATTGTGCCTGGGCGCATCAGCGGACGGCACCGCTGCGTGTAGGCGGTTCCCGGTTCCACGACAAACGCCTCGGCGTCCGCGTGCTTGGCTTTGTCGAACACATGAAAGTCGCGGCGTTCCTCGATCATGGGTTGCCCCGTGATGAACAGCCGCACGACGAACGCATGCGGCCCCGTCGCGCCCGACGCCGAAATGCTGCCCTCCCACAGCGGCTTGCCATGCTTCGGCAAGCGCACCATGCGTTTTTTCTTCCACAACACTTGGTTCGTGGGGCCGACCACCTGTAGCGACAGCGATGCATCGCCCTCGATCCGCGCATCGTTGATCAGCAACACCGTGCACCCCACCGTTTGCCGCGGTACGAGATTCGTCCGTTCCAGGCGGATGATTGGGCGCACGTCGCATTGCGCAATCGCAAGCGCGCGGAGCAATGCCTCGTCGCGCAGGAGTTTGCCGTCGCCGAGTGCATAGCCGCCGACCTGTGCCCCCACGCGCGCGGCCCCGGTTTGGTCCAGCATGCGCCCGATCGACATTTTTCCGAGCGAGTCCGGCGCCGGGGATTCGGGCGGGGCTGTCGAATGCGTGCATTCAAACTCTAAGAGGCTGACGTTGGACGGCGACCCTGCGTGCTGGATGTAACTCTCCGCGAGCGCGCTGAGCGGATGCGGTTGCGCAATGGGAAGCCGGTCGATCGGTAACCACTCCGGACGGTAGGGCGCAACGTAAAAGGGCGTCTCGCGCTTCGTGCGTGGGTCGGCCCGTGTCGAGAGGACTAGTCGCGTCGGGTCAACCTCGCGCACAACTTCCGCCGCGGCCTCGGGCACGCGCCACGCCACGACGGACGGATGATTTCGCCACTTCGTCACGAGCGACGTGATATCGGAATCTTGGCGATGAAGATCGACACACAGCATGACGCCGATCGCGTCCGCCGCGCGTAGAGCATCTACCGTGACAACGTTCGCATCAGTCCAAAGAAAGTTGAAACCGGCATCTCGGACGCGCCCCAGGAATTCGCCGGTCAGGCCGTCCTCCGAGAGTTCAGTCGCGCGCCCATGCAAGCTTTTGAGAAAAACCGGACGACTGTTGAGAAAGAACCTGCCATCTTTCACCGTGAACTCGCGCATCCCGAACGAAACGACGGTAGACAGTCCGCCCGCCTTGCAATTGAGCGAGTAAACGACCGGGCTCTCTGGCGTCCACGGAGTGAAATCCGCAAGCGGGATATGGAACTCGGGTCCATCAACTTCGGCATCGACTGCGACGTCGTCGATCCTGAATTGGGGTCGCTGCGTCGAATCGCAGCGAACGCTGATGCGCTTGCGGCGCAGGTCGGGCCGAACGAACACGTCGATTAGTGGGAGATGGCTTTCGTTCACGTTCCCGATCCACCTTCGCGAGTCGCGTCGTCGCGTCGCCGATTGCGCTTCAACTGTCCAGCGGCCCCTGAAACGAGCCGCACACTCAATAATCAGCAACGGGCGGGCGAATGTCAACAAATCCAAGAGAGTTGATCGACACGCGGCATTCCAAAAAGTCAACGAACTTCAACGGGTGGCTCGCATTTGTAACGCTGCTTTTTAAGCGGCGCGAATCGCTGATGCCCGACGTTTGTTACACGCCGCTTAAAAAGCAGCGCTACAAATAACTGCTCTGGCGAGTTCTTAGAAGCCCACTGCGCGGGAATGACTTTCGCAAGCTAATCTAAAACGCGAGCGTCGCGACAACCAGCATCGCAACGCCAAAAAAAGCCTTGAGAAAGATGCCCGCGACTTTCCCGAGCGCCGCCCCGACGCCCGTATACGCGGCCTCCGACACGCTTCGATCTTGCATGAGGAACTCGTACATCGTCGCCGCAATAAACGCCCCCGCGCAAGCGCCAATGATCGTGCCGATGATCGGAAACAGCGGCGAGCCGACAATCGCGCCGAGAATGCACCCGAGCACCGCCGACGTAACAGCGCCTTTGCTACCGCCGAACTTTTTCGCCCCGACACCGGCTGCGAAAAACTCCGCGACCTCACCCGCGGTCGCGAGACCAAGCAAAATCGGCAACGTCCATCCGCCGAAGTGCGCGAAATCCGTCGCGACTGCCGCAACGCCCACCGCACCGAGTATCAGCCAATTGCCGAACAGCCCGACGAGGTCCAGAATGAGTCCAACGATGATCGCGATTGCAAACAACGACCATCCCAGTATCGCGAGCAATGTTGCCATGAATCACCATGAATTAACGTTGAATCAGGGTCTGCAACATACGTGCCGTCAGGCATGACCATTGGTCGCGTGGGCTGGTTTCGACGCGCGAAACGCAACAGAAAATTTACGGCGCTGCCAGGCGGCGTTCGGATTCCTTCGCGGGCAGCGTCGACACCGCTGTAACGCCGGAGACCATGCGCAAGGCGCGCGTGGCCCGCTCGATCTTGCTCGCATCGGTCGTTTCGAAGACGAACACGAACACGCTGTCGCCGCCTTCGCCGGGCCGATATTCGGCGTGCGTGACATCGAGATTGAGCGGCCGAATCGCGTTCGTGAGGTCCGCCAACACGTTCGGCCGCGCGCCCGTCGACACCCACATCGCGGTCTCGAGCACCTTGTCGCCTTCCCACGATGCCTCGACCATGCGCTCCGCCGCGTGGTTGTTCTTGCTGAGCAGCCGGCAATCCGCGCGGTGAATGCTCACGCTGTGGCGCCGCGTGATGTATCCAATAATCGCATGACCCGGCATCGCATCGCAGCAACGCGCGAACTGCACTTCCATGCCGCGCGCCCCCTCCACGCGCACCAGCTTCGTGCGCGTCGCGTCGTCGACTTGACGCACGACCGTCTTGGGGCGGATTTTCGCGGGCGCGGGCGGGGCCGTGGGCCGCACT
>JBGTJY010000044.1:0-3092 GCA_041744855.1 Candidatus Hydrogenedentales bacterium | reverse complement strand
ATGGATCAGAACGTTTTCATTGGGTTTCGTAGCTACGGGTATTTCGATTCGGGGCAGACGCTCCATCCGAGCGCGGGTGGAAGCGTACAGATTGCGATTGACCGTCTCAATCGTGCTGAGCGTCTATATCGAGTTACTGGGACTGGAATCTACCGCGACAGCGCGCTAGTCGGAGCGAGCGTCCCAATCGATCAACCATTGCTGAACGCCAATGTGCGCGGGCAGGATTCGGTGCAATCTGCAGTTTACAAAGGCCAAATCTATTGGTTCTGGGGGGACACGCTCTACGATCAAGGCGGATTTGGAAACTTTCGCACTTCAGGAGCGCGTTCCCAGCTGCCGGTGCAGGGAGGACTCGATCCGTCGCAAGGAATCAACTTGGATTACTTTGTCAATCCGGCCAACGGTTGGGCGAAGCAGATGATGCCGGTCGCCGAACCGGGCGCGATGTGGATTGATGGCGTATTCACCGTCAACGACGACGGCGGGCAGGAGCGGCTTTTCGCTCGCAACTCGCGCTATCTCGACCTAGCCACGAACGTGGAGCAAGGCTTGGCGCTTTTCAACGACAACACACAGACATTCCAGCGGTTCCAAAGTTACGCACTGGATGCGCCAATTACGCCGCAGGGCCATGCATTTCGCCACACGGATAATGGCCAAGAATACGTATACTTTTCGTTGACCTATCCCAATGTGCGCGTGAAAGCCAATTGGAATGACGTGACACACATTTCCAATTGGGAGGCGTTCACACCGCTGCGCGAGAATACGCGCTACGACTCGAACAATCCGCCGCTGGACGTGGATGCGTCGGGTAACCTAATTTTTGGCTGGAAGAAGAGAACCGACCCGTTAAGTTACGAGATGTTAGAAGACCTTGTGCAACGCGGGCACGTAACGCGAGACGAGTTGCCGTTTCGGCTAGAGGATCATGCGACCGGCGATTCGATACGACTGCACCGTTCGTCAGTACACTGGAACGAATTTCGCCAAAGCTGGATCATGATTGGAGTAGAGTCTTTCGGCGATAGTTTTTTAGGCGAAGTCTGGTTTTCCGAAGCGCCGGTTCCGGAGGGTCCATGGACCAACGCCGTAAAAGTTGCTACGCACGATCGCGGTTCGAGTGGCGATTACACGTTCTACAATCCGACATCACATCCATTCTTCGACGAAGCCGGAGGGCGATACATTTACTTCGAAGGAACTTATGCAAACACCTTTTCGGGCAATTCGAATTCGACGCCGCTGTACGACTACAACCAGATGATGTATCGCTTGGACCTCGCCACCATCCCGGACCTATTCCCCCGACTTAGGGGCGACTTCAACCGCGATGGAGTGGTCGATGCGGCCGACTATGTCGTGTGGCGCAAGACTTTCGGTATCGAAAGCAGTCTTGTCGCCGATGCATCGCGAAACGGGGTGGTCGATGACGCCGATTTCGATCTCTGGCGGGCGAATTTCGCGGCGTTAGAGACGCAGGTTCGACAATCGCTTTCCGTGCCAGAACCGGGGAATTCGGTGACTTTGGCCCTGACTGCAGTCACTATATTATTGACAGTAGTAGTTAATAATCGATGCTGTCACCGGGCCGATTTGAGAGCGGGACAAAGAGTGGTCCGTTCGCTCCGTTAACGGCACTGCATCTTGCGGAGCGATCCGATTCCATCGCGCTCTGCTGGACGGTTTGTTCCGCCTGCCGGAAACTAATGGATTGCCGGGGATTTGCAGGCGGCCTTTTCTTTTCGCCCCTTCGCGTCTGAAATTCAGTCGCGCGGGCAGCTCGTTCACCGGCGGCGGAGGCTGAGATGTCACGGTTGGATGTCAGTCGGGCAGCGCATCGGTCCGCGCGCGGTTTTACGCTTGTTGAGCTGCTGGTCGTCATCGCCATCATCGGCATTCTCGTGGCATTGCTCTTGCCGGCGATCCAGGCGGCGCGGGAAGCCGCGCGTCGCTCCACGTGCCAGAATCATCTCAAGCAAATCGGCACGGCCTTTCTACTGCACGAAAATGCGCATAAGTTCCTACCCGGCGGGGGCACGTCGCCGTGGCACGTAGGAGACGCCATGCGCGGCTCCGGCAGGAAACAAACCGGCGGCTGGATGTTCAACATCTTGCCATTCATCGAAGAGCAGACTTTGTACAACTTGACCAACGACGGCGATCCGAAGATCACCAATCCGCAAAAGGCGGCTGCCGCAAGAATGCAGGAAACGCCGGTATCCGTCTACAGCTGCCCCACGCGCCGGCGGGCCATGACGGTGCCGTACGCGCTCCCGCCGGGATGGCAGCCCGTGAACTCCGATCCCATGCAGAGCATCTTCCGCGGAGACTATGCGGCGAATGCAGGTGACGGGCAAGGCGGGATGAAATTTCCCGAGCGAGATGCGAACGGCAACATCACTGGCTACAAAGTCGTTATTCCACCGCAGGGATACGCATTGCTCGACAACGCGGCCCTGTTCACGTTTCCCAACGAGAAGGATCAATCCGGGGTTAACTTCATGGGAGCCGAGATCGCATTCAAGCAAATCACCGATGGCACCAGCCATGTTTATATGGTTGGCGAAAAGTATATGAATGCCGACAAGTACGATGCGCCGTCGGAGGACGGCGGCGACGGCGGCGATAACCACAGTTGCTTCCAGGGCTTCGATTGGGACGTCAACCGTTGGGCCACCGTGGAATGGCCGGCGACACAAGACCGGCCGGCGTTCGATGCGTTCCAAGGATTTGGCAGCGCGCACGCCGGCGTTTGGCAGGCCGTGTATTGCGATGGCTCGGTCCATGCAATTCCTTTTGATATCGACAACGTGATACACATGCGCTTAGCTAACCGCTTCGATGGCGAAACGATTTCAGCGGCGCCCTAGTAAACCGCGGCCATGGTTCGCAGCTGAATTCGCAAGTATTCAACCACGACCTGAGGACTTGTGACACCAGCGACGCGTAACGATTGAGACTGATGCGCTTTAAGAAACAAATCGCCGGAATCTGCGTACTTGTCCTGTGCGTGGTCGGATGTTCGCGCGGGCCAAGCCGGGTCAAGCCGCCGGACATCGATCCGGAAAGCGCGGCTGACGAGGCGA
>JBGTJY010000043.1:0-2887 GCA_041744855.1 Candidatus Hydrogenedentales bacterium | reverse complement strand
ACGCGGCTCGCCTTCGCGCTGCTCATCCTGTGCACGGGTTTGTGGCCGGGCGTCATCCTCTACATCGTCGCCGCGATGGTGATGAAGAAGGACCCGTATTACGTCTACTACTAAGTCACGAATCTCAGAATGCGAATTGGGCCGCGCGCTCGATCGGACTTCTCCAGGTCCGTCGGCGCGCGGCTTCCTTTTGGGCAGGTGTAAATCTGTACGGCTGACGATCAAGAATCCTCCAGTCGCACTTCGGGGAATCCATGGACGCCATCGCGGGGCTCAATCTCGACGAACTCGAGCCGAATCAGCTCAACGCCGCCGTCGCGATGGGCATTGCGATCGGTACATTGTACTGCTTTCTCGGGTACCGCACGCTGAAATTCGTGATCGGGCTCACGGGATTTCTGCTTGCCGCGGGTTCGGCCGCGGTGCTTGCCGGGTGGCTGAGCCAGGGCCACTTGCTATCGATGGCCATCGCCGCGCTGCTCGGGGGACTATGCGGCGCGTTGGCGCTTTTTTTCCTTTACAAGACGGGAATCTTTGTGCTGGGCTTGTTGGCGTCGGCGCTCATTGCGCATCAAGCGTTCGAGACGCGGCCCGAATCGTGGATACCATTGGCGGTGCTTGGGATCGGCCTCGCGGGCGGCGCGATCGCGCTTCTTGTCGAGCGACCTGTCGTAATCGTGGCGACTTCGGCCATCGGCGCCTGGATCGTGATCGCAGGCATGGTATTTTTCCTGTTCAATCCGGATGGGATGATGGAAGGGGAGGGCGCACGGGCTATCGACGAATATCAATTGCAGATCGCCGCCGCTTGGGCCGCGCTCGCGCTCTTCGGAATCCTTGCGCAATGGGTCACGCGCCCGAAAGCTGCGAAGGAAAGTTGACGCGGGGTTGCGTTGCGAACAAGTCCGTAGGGGCGCTTCGAGAACCGCCCGGGGATCGGCGCGAAGACTACGCGCACCTGCGCAGACTTGGGAGCAAATTCGGGCGGTTCTCGAACCGCCCCTACGTTGGTCGTTTTATGGGAATTACTCTGCGATGTGAGTTGCGTAGAGCGAATGATACGCGGCGTAGTAGGCCAGGACGTTTTTCACGTAGGTTCGCGTTTCGTCGAATGGGATCTGCTCGACGAATCGTTCCGTCGGCACATTGCCAAAGCGCCGTTTCCACTTGTCACAATTGCCTGGTCCGGCGTTGTACGAGGCGAGCGCGAGGGGCACGTTTCCATTCGACCGTTCGAGCATCCGCATCAGGTAATAGGTGCCTAGCCGCAGCGACATTTGCGGATTGTCCAATTCACTCGCGGCGTGCGTTGGAACGGCTTCCTCGACTTTTACGAGCCACTCCGCGGTCGACGGCATCACCTGCATGACGCCCGCCGCGCCTGCGTGCGACGTGAGCGCGGGACGATAGGTGCTCTCTTGCCGCGCAACCGCGAGAATTAGATACGGGTCCACGCCGGTTTCATCCGCGAGCTGTCGCACGAGCGGCCAATACGCGAGCGGAAAACGCACTCGCTGGCGTTCCGCGGTGAGCACGCCTGCTTCGTCGATACCCCAGCGGCGCGCCTCGGCCATTTGCATCACGGAGTAGGCCGTGCCCGCTTGCGCGATCGCTTCGAACCACGACTCGGGGTCCGCGCTTTCCCGCAGCGTCTCCCACAAACCCAACGCTTCCCACTCGGCTTCGGGCATACCGTGCGCGGCGAAAAAATTGAGCCGCTGGATGCGCTCGTCGTTTTTGCGTTCGTTCGTGACACGATTCGTGCGCTCGATTCCGTTCACGGGGGCCACCAACGGCCCCGGCTCGCCGACTTCGTGGGGCAATGAAGGATTCGGACGATCCAGCAGATCGTTCAATTCCACTTGCGCGGCATGACCGAGATAGGTGCCGAGACCGAGCGCCGCAGCTTTTTCGAAGTACTGCGCCGCGCGCGCTTTGTCGCCGTTCTTCGCGAGGATCTCCCCCGCGCCCTTCGCGGCTTCCGGCGCCACGGCCGAATGCGAGTATCGCTCGAGAACCAACGCGTACGAGTCGATCGCGGCCTTTGAATCCCCGGATGCGCGCAGCGCATTGCCCTTGCGCGTCAACGCCTCGGGCGCGCGCGCGTGTTGCGGATCGCGATTGAGCAGGGCGTCGAATGTGCGCACCGCCGCGCCATAGTCCTTTTTCGATTCGTAGGACTCTCCAAGCCGCCACTGCGCCTCGCAAACGTCGGGGGCTTGCGGAAATAGGCCTATCATCTGTTGCAGTGCCGATTCCGCCTGCGGAAACTTTCCGGCGCGAGCGTTCGCGCGGACGAGTTCCGCGTAGGCTTTCGGCGCGTTCGCAGCCGCCGCATATTCGAGTGGAACCCGGCGCAGGAGTTCCTCGCCTTCGCCGGTTCGCCCATCGCCGATCGCGACGCGCGCGGCGGCGACATGGACTGCGGCGCGTTCCTGCGGCGTCAACTGCGCGCGTTGCATCAGACCGTTCAACAGTTTCGCGGCGTCGGCGCGCTTGTCTCCGCGATACAATCCGTCGACGGCAAGCACGAGGTCCGCCGGAGCGTTCGAGCGTGCGAGTTCCTTCGCTGCTTGTCCACGGGGAGCAATGTATCGCGTCGTTTCGACAACATTTCTGAAGTGAGCGAAGCCATGCGCGGCGCTATCGGGAGTCTCGATATACGTGAGCGCGGCGACACGGCGATATTCGTCAAGCCACCACAACGGGGCGTCCGTGTCCAAAGAGGAGAGGAATAGCTTGGTAGCTTCGTCGCGGGCGCGGGCACTGTTGTAAATCACGCCCAACTGAAATTGCGCGAACGCCGTCCACGGACCCTTCCCATCTTCGGACAATGCTTTTTGCAGCGCCTCGAGGGCGCCACGCTGATCGCCCGCGCGGGTTCGCG
>JBGTJY010000042.1:0-12581 GCA_041744855.1 Candidatus Hydrogenedentales bacterium | reverse complement strand
GCTCCTGCGCGTCCGGATTCTCGTCGCTAACTCGGTCTTCAGCGCGAAACCGGACGCGCAGGAGCGCGTCCCTCCCGCCGGTTGATCGATCGTTCCGGGCGATTGATCGATCGTTCCCGGCGGTTGATCGATCCTTCCCGTCGGTTGGCGGATCGGCCGACGCCCGCTATACTCTCGCCTTGTTCCGCGACAAACCATTCCTAAAAGGAGCACTTGCATGCCCTCCGTGTGGATGAGTACCTACCAGGCGCAACGTAAGAAATCCGGCGAATCTATCGCCGACATCCTGCAACCCGCGCTGGACTTGCGCCCCGACAAGGTCGCCGTGTACTTCGAGGACCGCGCCATCACCTACCGCGAACTCGACGAACAGGCCAACCGAGTCGCAAATGCCCTGATCCAATCCGGCATCAAGCCCGGCGACCGCGTGGCCATCCATGTCGACAACCGGCCCGAATTCATTTTCGTTTACCTCGGTGTTATGCGCGCCGGGGCGGTCTTGGTTCCCGCGAACGTCATGTACACCGCCGAGGAACTCGAGCACATCCTCACCGACAGCGGCGCGCGGATGTTCTTCATCCTCTCCGCATTCGCCGAAAAAGTGCACAAGATCAACGCGCCCAAGTTGGAAAAAGTGATCGAGGTCGGGCCGAAATCATTGCAGGATTCCATCGGCCTCGGCGATTTCCTTAAGACTGGCGCAACCTCGCGGCCAGCTGTCGCGCTCGATCCGGCCAAAGTCGCGATCATTCAATACACGTCGGGCACAACCGGCAAACCCAAAGGCGCGATGGTCAGCCACAACAACATTCTCGCGGTCCTCGATAATACGATGGACCTCCCCGGTTCGCTCGAGTCGCTCGAAACCGACGTGACGTTGTGCGTGCTGCCGCTGTTCCACGCCTACGCGCTCGATCTCGTCATCAATCGATCCTTCCTCTCCGTGCAGTCGATGGTGCTCGTCGGCCGATTCGATGCGGAGAAAATTTTCGAGCTTTTCGAGAAGTACAAAGTGACCATCTTCTACGGCGCGCCCCCGATGTATTTCGGGTTCGTCAACACGCCCGGCCTCGAGAAGTACAACGTATCATCCTTGCGCGGCGCGTATTCGGGCGCTGCGCCGCTCCCTGTCGTGGTCATCGAGAAATTCAAGCAACTCAGCGGCGTCGAAATCGTGGAAGGCTACGGCCTAAGCGAGACCGCGCCCACGCTGAGCAGCAACATGGCCGGCCCTGTAAACAAACCAGGGGCGGTCGGCCCACCGATTCACCACGTGAAAATCCGCATTGTCGACGACAACGATCAGGACGTGGAGCCGGGCGGCGTCGGCGAGATCATCGCGCAAGGCCCCAACATTTTCCTCGGCTACTGGCAACGTCCCGAGGAAACCGCCGAGGCCATGCGCGGCGGCTGGTTTCACACCGGCGACATGGGCCGCTTCGACGAGGACGGCTACCTCTACATCGTCGACCGCAAGAAGGACATGGTAGTCGTCAGCGGCTACAACGTCTACCCGATCGAACTCGAGAACGTCATCCTGCGCCACCCCAAAATCATTGACTGCGCCGTCATCGGCGTCCCCAGCGATTACCAGGGCGAATCCGTCAAAGCCGTCTGCGTCCTCAAACCCGGCGAAGACCTCACCGAGGAAGAAGTCCAAGCCTACTGCCGCGAACACATGGCGGCCTTCAAAGTGCCAAAGTACGTAGTCTTCCGCGAATCGCTCCCAAAGAATCCGACAGGAAAAGTGCTGAAGCGCGTGATTCGAGATCAAGAGGGCGGCGTGACTAAGGCGGCGACTTGACGAGCTGCCACGAATGAACACAGCCCGGCGGAGCCGCAACCAAACCATCTGAGAATACTCGCGCAGGGACGCAGAGGCGCGGAGCGGTGCTGGAATGAGGAGGTCCCCGCTTACTGCCTGCGGGGACGACAGTTTGAGCGATGAACTTCTTGTTAAAAAGCAACGAGGTTGACGGATTGTAGTACGGATGAACAGGAATCGCGTTAGCCCTCTCGGCGAAGGGTGCGAGCACTGTAGACCCGATTGCAACTCCCGCGTCCCCAACGGCATTATCATCTTGATAACTACCGAATCCCCTTGAAGGACAAGTCGCCTCCGTGTTCATTCTTCGCCGTGACGTTTTCATCGGCGCCTGCCTAGCGTTACTTGGGTTGATTGCGTGGTCTGAAAGCAGCGTCGCCCAATCGCCGTCCGGCAGCGCCCCCGAACCGCTCACGCTGGCGATCATCATCGAACAGGGCGGACCCATCCTGTGGTTCACGCTCTTCCTTGGGTTCATCGGCCTGGTCATGGCGATGTATTTTCTGTTCACCATGACGCCGAACCGCGAGGCGCCGCCGAAACTCGCGCAACGGGCCCGCGACCAGATTCGCGCGGGCGAATTTCGCGAGGCCTTCAAGATGTGCGAAGGCCGCGACGAGCTACTCGCCAAGGTCCTTCATTCCGGACTCAAGATGGCCGATCACGAACGATTCGTGATTCAGGAATACATGGAAAGCGAGGGCGAACGCGGCGCGGCGCGCCTCTGGCAACGCATCTCGTACCTCAATAACATTGGCGTCATCGCGCCGTTGCTCGGCCTTCTCGGCACGGTCTGGGGCATGATCGGCGCGTTCAGCGCGATCGCGTGGGACAGCGCGCAGATCAAGGGTATCAACATGGCGAACAACGTCTCGATGGCGATGATCACGACGGCGGGCGGCTTGGTCGTCGCGATTCCGTGCTTGATGCTCTACTACTACCTGCGCGGGCGCGTCATCTCCGTGGTCGCGCGTGTCGAGAGTCTGGCATCGGAATTCGTGGAGCTGATCGTCGAGAACCAGGATCGATGAGAATCTCGGTACCGATTCACGACGAGGTGGACACGATCCCGATGGCCCCGCTCATCGATATCGTTTTCCTTACACTCATCTTTTTCATGGTCACGACGGTTTACTCGACGCTGGAGTCCGAGATCGACATCACGTTGCCGACGGCGGCGACCGCGGTGCTCGATGAACGGTTGCAGGGCGAAATATTCATCAATCTGCGCTCGGACGGCACGATCGTCTTGAACGATCGCCGCGTTGAACTCGAAGAATTGCGCCAGATTCTCGAGCGCGTCGCGCAGTATTTTCCTGGGGGATCGGTGATTATTCGCGGCGATCGCGACGCCGATCTCGGCAGGGCCATCGCCATTCTCGATGTCTGCAAACAGGTCGACATCCAGAACGTCTCGTTCGCCGCGCAACCGGAAGAAGAGCCTGCGGAGGCGCAATGATCCCGAGTTCTTCGATCGCGCGCGCATCCATCGCGGCGGCGCTGACTGCGTTGTGCATGCAGCATATCGCATTTGCCGACGAGCAGGCGCAAGCGGATTTCGCGAATGGCCTTTTTTCGCGCGGACACTACGATGAGGCGGCCGCGGAATATCGCAAGTATCTCGAGCAATACCCCAACGGTGAACACCGCGCAGCCGTCAGCTATCGTCTGGGCGAGTCGTTGTATTCCTCCGGCGACTACGATGGCGCGGCTGCGAGCCTCGACGCGTTATTGAAATCCGGGCAGGCGGCGCAATTCGGGAACCGCGCGACGCTTCGCAGTGGAACGGCGCACTATCAGCTCAAGGCATACGACGCGGCGCTGAAACGTTTCGCCGAAGTGCTCGCGGAATCCCCGGAGGCGGAGGTCGAGGCAGAGACGCTTTATTACCTGGGGAAAACGCATTTCGACGCAGGCCGGCATGATGAAGCAGAGCGCGCGTTCCGCCGGCTCGTGGACAAGTTTCCCGACAGCGCGCTCGCGCCGTATGGCCGCTATCAGCTGGCCTATGTCCATCTTGCCCAGAACGCGCTCGACAAGGCCGCGGCCGAATTCTCCGCGACGGCGGAACTCGAGGCCGCGCCGGAATCGTTGCGCACGGAATCGCAATTTCGCGCCGCGGAAATCTTCGACAAGCTCGGTTGGTTCGAGGCGGCGGTCGAGGCCTATGACGACCTGCAGCGCGAATTCCCCAAGTCCGAATTCGGCACGAAGGCCTCGTATGGCCACGCGTGGGCGCTTTACCACAACGGCCAATACGATCGCGCGCTAGCAGCGGCGAAGGAATTTCGCGAAACGAATCCCCAATCGGAATTGCTCGAGGGATTGGGTTACCTCGAGGCCAACGCATACCAACAACTCCAGCGACATGACGACGCGCTCAAGGCCTACCGGCGGGTTATCGCGGATGATCCCGATTCCGAATTTGCGTTGCGCGCGCGCTACAAATCCGCCTGGGTGTTGTACGAATTGAAACGTCCGGATGACGCGCTCGCCCAAGCCACCGCGTTCGTCGAGCAATCCGAAAACAATCCGCTCGCCGGCGACGGCCTATTTCTCGTCGGCTCGGTTCACATGGATGCGGAACGCTTCGATCAAGCATTGGATGCGTTCACTCGCGTCATCGAAAACTTCCCGCAAAACGAGTTCGCATCTGAGGCCGCGTATCGCCGTGGCGAATGCCTGATGCGACTCGGCCGTCCTGAAGAAGCGGCCGCGGCCTACGATCGTTTCGCGGAATCGTATCCCGAGCATGCGCTTGCGGGAGAGGCGTCGTTGCGCGCGGGAGATGGCGCATACGAGGCGGGGAAATTCGACGCCGCCGCCGCGCACTACCAGGGCGTGCTCAAGAACGACATGGACCCTGCGGTCGAACGCGAGACGCTGTATCGCCTTGCGTTGGCGCTGCAAGGCGCCGGCGACGCCGCGGCCAGCGCGGGTGTGTTCAAGCGTCTGCTCGAAAAATTTCCCGAATGCGATTACGCCGCGGAGGCCCACTATCGGCTCGGCGCGCAGTCGTTGCAATCGGGCGGCGACCTCGTCGAGGCGATGCGCCAGTTTGAAGCCGCGCATGAGGTCAACAAGAAAGGCCCCTACGCGGGCCGCGCGCTGAAAGGTCTGGCGCTGGCGCGATACGAATCGAAAGACTACGAAGGCGCGTCAAAGGTCTTCTCGCAATTGATCGCCGAGCATCGCGATATGGAACTCGACGCCGACACCTACGCGTGGCTCGGCCAATATCAATTCGATCAAGGGGAATGGGAGGCCGCCGCGGACGCATTCGAAGTCCTGCTTCGCGAGGAGGCGTCCTACCCCGGTGCGGACCGCATTCGCCTTCACCTCGCGCTCGCGCACGAGAACCTGAAACAAGATGACCACGCGAGGAAAGTTTACGACGCGATCCTAAAATCGTCGCCCGCGCCCGAGCTCGCCCAACGCGTTGGATTCCAGTTAGCCGGCGTCTCTGAACGCCTCGGAGATCAAAAGCGCGCCGCCGAACTCTACGAGTCCGTTTCCTCGGGCGGCGACCCGGATATCGCCGCGCGCGCGTGTTTCCGCCTCGGCGAATTGCTCGACGCCGCGGAGTCCCACGCCGAAGCCGCGAAGACGTTCATGCGCGTCGCCATCCTCTTCCTGCACGAGGAACTCTCGCCGGAATCCCTGTGGCGCGCCGGGCAATCTTACGAAAAAGACCAACGACCCGAAGACGCGCGAAAGGCCTACGAAGAACTCCTGCGCGATTTCGCCAATTCCCCCCGAGCCGAAGATGCGAAGGCCGCGCTCGCGAAACTCGGCTGAGATGCGTATGCGTCGTGCATGCTGTTTGATGATTTGCGGTCTATCAACCACCGTCTCGGCCCAAGTCTTCATCGACGCCGGCCGCGGCCCGATTCTCTTGCGAGCGCCGACCGGACAAGACCCATCACAGCCCGCCCCGCTCGTAATTCTCCTCCATGGCTACACCGCGAGCGGACCAATCCAGGAAGCTTACATGCAGTTCGCGCCGCTGGTCGACGAGTTCGGCTTTCTCTACATCCATCCCACCGGCACGACCGATTGCCTCAGCAATGCTCACTGGAATGCAACCGACGCCTGTTGCGAGTTCTGTAACAGCGGCATCGACGATGTCGGCTACATCATGGACCTCATCGAAGAAATCAGAGCGCTCTACACAGTCGACGATCGGCGCATCTACCTCGTCGGCCACTCGAACGGCGGCTTCATGTCCTATCGCATGGCCTGCGAACGCGCGGACACCTTCGCCGCGATGGCGAGTCTAGCCGGCGCAACGTTCTTCGACCCCAACGACTGCATGCCGAGCGAGCCGGTGCACGTTTTGCAGATTCACGGCACGTCCGACGGCACAATTCAGTACGCCGGCGGCGCCATCCTCGGCACCCCGTATCCCGGCGCCGTGCAGACCGTCGAGCAATGGGCGCGATACAACGCATGCGCGATCGTGCCCGACAATTCGTCGCCCCCGATCGACCTCGCCACGCTCCCCGGCAACGAAACGCTCGTCACAAAATACGAGATGGGATGCGCGGACGGCGGATCGTCGGAACTGTGGACGATCGTCAGCGGCGCGCACGTCCCTGCGCTCGATCCGAATTTCAGTCGCCAAGTTCTCGAGTGGCTCTACGCGCACCCGAAGCCGGCGCCGCAGGTCTTGGAAACGCCGGGTCCATCGAACACGTCGATCGCAGTCCTGGCCGCGTTATTGCTCGCGTTCGGCGCTTGCTTAGCTACGAAAGCGCAACGCTCTCAAACCCTTCCCCATCCGCGCCGCCGATAACGCCCAACCATACTTCCTCCGCTTCCCCATAATTCCCAAGGGGAGGGACGCGCTCTACCGCAATTGCGGCCGGGAGCCGCGCGTAGGGGCGGGTTTGAAACCCGCCCCTACACCGATCGGAAATTCTCTGAATTTTGTTAATTTAGCGAGCGTAACGCTTGCGCGCTTGCGGGCGGCGCTTGAAGGACCGTCCCGCCGGGCGGCGTGCCGCGGTCCGTTGCGATGCACCGAATAGCGATACCACCGGCACCGCGCCCTCCCAGCTTTCCTGCGGCAATTGCCGACCCAGGCCGCGCTCGATCGTTCCGAGGTCTTGGAAGTCCTGCGGGCTGACGAACGTGATCGCGTCGCCGGTCGCGCTGTTGCGCGCCGTGCGGCCGATGCGGTGAATGTAGTCGTCGAAGGTCTTCGGAATATCGTAATTCACGACGTGCGTGACGCCCTGCACGTCGATGCCGCGCGCCGCAACGTCCGTCGCCACGAGAATCTTCACGCTGCCTTTGCGGAATCCTTCGAGCGCCTTCTGCCGTTGACCCTGCGTGCGGCCACCGTGGATCGCTTGCGCGCTAAAGCCTTTCGTGTGCAGCGCCTTCGCCACGCGATCCGTCCCGTGTTTCGTCTTGATGAACACAATCGCGCACTCGACTTCCGGCTTACGCAGAATGTCTGCGAGCAACCCGGTCTTCTTCGCCGTGTCGACCGTATACACGCCCTGACGCACGCTGTCCGTCGGCGTCGAAATCGCGCCCACTTCGATGCGCTGCGGGTCCTGTTGAAATTCCTGCGTCAGCCGGCTGATCTCCGCCGGGAACGTCGCCGAGAACATCAGCGTCTGCCGTTCCTTCGGAAGCTCGCGCACAATGCGCCGAATGTCGGGCAGAAATCCCATGTCCAACATGCGGTCGGCCTCGTCGAGCACAAGAATCGACGTCTTGTTCAAACGCACGTTGCCGCGCTCGATGTGATCGAGCAGACGGCCCGGCGTCGCGATGACGATGTCGACGCCGCGCCGCAGGTCTTTTGTCTGCGAATCCATCCCCGCGCCGCCATAGATGCACGTGCTGAACAGTTTCAGGCTGCGGCCGAGTTGTTGCACGACCTGGTGCACCTGTTGCGCGAGTTCGCGCGTGGGCGCAAGCACGAGCATCCGCACGTGGCCCTGGCCCGCGCGGGTATTCGCCAGACGCGACAGCGTCGGCAGCGCGAACGCGAGCGTCTTGCCCGTGCCCGTCTGCGCGATGGCAACGAGATCGCGGCCCGTCGCCCCGATCGGAATCGACTGGCGCTGAACTTCCGTCGGTTCCGTGATGCCCTGGCCGCGCAGCAATTGAACGCAGCGCGAATCGATCTCGAAATCGCTGAATAACTGAGCTGGTCCGTTGTTCTGCCTCGGCGCTACGTAAACCGGCTCGATGGCCGATTCGATTTCCTTGGCGGGTGCGAGGACAGACTTGGGCGCAACATGAACTTGCTTGGGCGTTACTCGGATTGCCCCGCGCTTTCCGTGGTTGGGCTTGCCCTGATTGGGCTTTCCCTGATTGGGCCTGCGGGTCGAACGAACTGGCTTGGTTGCTACTTGGGCTGACATAGTTCTAGTTTTCCCTTTACGACGTACGGACTTTGCCGGTCGCTTGGCAAGTTCTACTTGCCGAGTTCACTTGCCCAGCGCAGTAACCGTGGGAATCGTCGCAACGAGGGAGGAACCGTCGAGGAGAGCGCCCAGAATGAGAGGCGAGCGAGTGGAACGAATTGCGTTGGAGTCCAGCGGAAACTGAATGTTTCAGCGCTCCAATTCGCGAAACTATACCATGTAAACGCAGGATATGCAAATAAGTCCGCGCGGCGATTCAACCCCTTGTGCTACGATTACCGACCGGCCGCGCATTTCCGCTGCGGATCGCGCTCCTGGCCGAACCGATTCGAGGGAGATTCATCATGATTCGCACCATCTTACTTAGCGCCGCATTATTCGTGTGTGTGCCCCTGACGCGCGCGGCCACCGCCCAAGAAGCCCCAAGCGCATACCTCACCGAGGACGAACACGCCGAGCTACTCAAGCTGCTCGACGAATCGCGCGACCTGCTGATGAGCCGCATCACGGGCCTCACCGATGAACAGTGGAACTTCAAACAAAAAGAAGACCGCTGGTCCGTCGCGGAATGCGTCGAGCACATCGTGAAGTCCGAT
This sequence comes from Candidatus Hydrogenedentales bacterium, assembly GCA_041744855.1. Taxonomy (GTDB): domain Bacteria; phylum Hydrogenedentota; class Hydrogenedentia; order Hydrogenedentales; genus JBGTJY01. Next base: position 3,774 of record JBGTJY010000042.1, on the reverse strand, counting down.
CGCGCGTTGTTGGAATACGCGAAGGCTGCGATCGAAGCGGGAGAGGACAAGGACTGGGCCGAAAAGACCAAAGGCAAAACGGACTTCATTCGCCGCGTGATGCCGAACCGTCAACCCGGCGGCGCCGGCGGCGCGCAGGCACCGATGGAAATCCGCCCGACCGAAAACTGGAGCCGGGCGAAAGCGATCCAGGAATTCTACACGATGCACGGCGAAGTCGTCGGCTACTGCGAAACGATCGACAAGCCGCTCAAGCAATTCACGAAGGAACACCCGTTCCCCGTATTCGGCTGGCTCAACGCCCACGACTGGATCATCTACGTCCCGCTGCACACCATCCGCCACACAAAGCAACTCATCGAAGTGCAGGAAGATCCCAACTACCCCAAAAAACAGTAGCCTAAAATTTCCGACGCCCAATCGTAGAGACGGCTTGCGTGCCGCCTCGGTTTTACTCCGACGCCCTGCATTCAGAAGATAGACGCAGCCCTGGTACCGCCGCTTTCCAAGCGGCGAGTCCGATGTCCGCCAAGAATTCGCCTAACTACGAAGCTCCGGCAATCCCAAATAGAACAATTGCGCCCGAATACCGGCCTTTTCCGCGATCCCTCACGGCACGGACCTCAGGCGCGGATCCTCAAACGCATCGCGCCACAAACGCACACGAGCAAAGCAAGACCTGCGACGATATGGAACGTCGACAGAGGCACCTGCAGCGCCGGCTGCACTTCCAGCGGAAACGGAAACGACTGCACGACAGACTTTAGCCCGTTGTTGTAGACCACGGAGAACGTCCCCTCGTGCGCCGGCGTCACGGGATTGAACTCGAGCGTGCTCGCGTTCGCGCCCGAAATGAGCGCGCCGTTCAATCTCCACGCGTGCTGCGTTCCGATCGGAGCGGTTAGGACCAAGTGATCGCCCTCGCGAATTTGGTTTGGCGGGATGTTGCTAACGATGGTCCCGATCATCGCACCCACCGGCTCCGTCACGAGCGCGAAACCGGCGGGCCACATCCCCGTGCTGCCGACTCGTTCGACACCGGTTCCGTCGAGATTCATCCGGCGGAGTTCCGGCGCGATGCTACTCTCCGATTGTGACCAGTAAAGTTTTCCGTCAAAAAGATCCATCTCGATGTCGAATGGAAGACTTGTCGTAACTCCAATCTGCTCGAGGTCCGATCCGTCGAGATTCGCTCGTTGCAAAGTCTCAGGCCCGCGTTCGCACCAATAGACTTTTCCTCCCGCGACATCGAGCGCCAGCGCAAACGGCTCCGTCAGTCCTGTGATGACCGGCACGGAATTCTGCCCGTCGAGGTCCGCCCGTCGAATCGCCCCGCCATTGTAGTTCGCCCAATAAATGTGGCTGTTCGCGGTATCGACCTCGATGCCCGCGGGGTTCACGACCGATCCGCCGATCGGCAAGGTCTCTCGATTGTCGCCATCCCAATCGCTACGAAAAATCAACGACTGCGAAAAATCGGTCCAATACAACTTGCCACCGACGACATCGAGCGCAATGCCGGCCACGCTAATCTCGGAAGGAAAGAGTGCTTCCACGTTTGTACCGTCAAGATTGGCGCGCGCGATCGCCGCGCCCGGCGCCGCGAAGTCCCATTCGCTCCAGTACACTTTCTCGTTCAGAAGATCGACTTCGACATCTCCGGTACCGATCGTGAGCGGCTCGAGTTGAGTCGTTTCAACAAATCTGTATCGGCGGATCGCGTTCACGGGGTTTTCAGACGTCCACAACGAGTTCGTCGCTATGTCGAAGATCATGGCGTGGGGAATATCTTCGGTAATGACGGCGACAATCTCGTTCGCGATGTCGAGATCGATCGATATGATTTGGTCCCCGCCCTCAGTCGTCGCGGAATACAGGACGTTGTGCGCCACGTCCATCGAAAGGGCGGCTACACCCGTGTCGGAGTGCACGAACTCCTTGCCCGTGCCGTCGAGGTTCGCGCGGTACACGCTCGCGTCGCCGGTTTCGTACCAATACACCTTGCCGCGCATTCCGTCGACTGCCATCGCGGCGTTGACGCCGGTCGTCGCGGGAACAATCGTCTCGACATTCGAACCGTCGAGGTCGGCCCGCGCCACCGTATCCGTTCCGGTGTCGGTCCAGTAGAGCTTGCCATTCACCAAATCCAGCGCGAGACCTGCCGGATTCGAAATCCCCGGAACGACCGTCTTAACACCTCCACCGTCCAGATTCGCGCGCTGAATGCTCCCGATATCGTCGGTCCAATAAACCTTCCCGGCTCCAAGGTCGAGCGCGATTCCCTCCGGACCCGACGGACCGTTGGCGATGTCCTCAGTACCCGAACCATCGAGATTCGCGCGGAAGACCTTCGCAGTCCCAAATTCCGTCCAGTAGATTTTCCCGCCTGCCGCATCCACGGCGAGGCCCGCTGCGGTAACGCTCGAGAACGTCACCAACTCGGGATCGTCGAACGAAAAATCGTCCGTGAAACGCAGCGCATCGTTCCCCGTGAAATACATTCCAGTAACGAATGCGCCCGATTTCTGGGTGCAGATTGCCAAAAACAAGAAGAGACCAAAGATAGTGCGCGGCCGCATGCCGGGTTCCCTCTCCAAAATTCCGCAGCAATGTAGGCCAAGAACACTATCAAATGAATAGTCGGATTAAAAGCGCTTATTTTCCGACTTGTATACAAATCTTCCCAAAGTGTTTAGCAGCCGCAACGTAGTTGAGTGCCTGTTGCGCTTCGGCGTACGGAAACACTTTGTCGACCACCGGCTTCAACTGATGCAGCGCGATCGCGCGATTCATCGCCTCAAAACTCTCCCGCGGCCCAACGAACACGCCCTGAATTCGAATGTCCTGCATCAACACCAGAGTCAAATTCAACGGCGCTTGCGGACCCGCCAACACGCCTACGAGGCTGATGTGCCCGCCCATCTTGCACGAGCGAATCGACTGCTCGAGCGTGCCCACGCCGCCAACTTCCACGACATGGTCCGCCCCGTCGCCGCCCGTCGCCTCGCGCACCGGGCCCGACCACTTCTCGTTCTGCTTGTAGTTGACCGTGTGGTCCGCGCCGAGTTCTTTCGCGCGCGCCAGTTTCTCGTCGCTGCTCGAGGTGATGATGACTTCCGCGCCCGCCATCTTCGCGAGCTGCAATGTCGCAATGGATACGCCGCCCGTACCCAAAGCGAGCACGCGATCGCCCGGCTGCACATTCCCGTGCCGCCACAAACAACTCCACGCCGTCAAAAACGCGCACGGCAAACACGACGCCTCCTCATAAGACAAATGATCCGGAATCTTCACAACTCCATCTTCAGAAAGCCGGACATACTCGGTCAGCATGCCGTCCATCGGCCCGCCCATCGAAGCGTTGCGCACCTTCTCGACAGTCGCTTTCCCGGAATACCAACCCTGGAAAAAACAATCCGCGACGCGATCGCCAACCTTCACGCGTGTCACGCCGGCCCCGACGTCGACGATCTCGCCCGCCCCATCCGAAAAAGGCACCAGCGGCAATGGCTGCTTCGGATTGTAAAAGCCCTGCACCGTCAGCAGATCGCGGTAATTGATCGACACCGCCTTCACCTTAACCACAACCTCGCCCGCCCCCGGCTTAGGCTCCGCGCGATCCGCCAGCTTCAGATTCTCAATCCCAAATTTGCCCTGAATTTCATACGTCTTCATCATCTATCCTTCCCGTTAATTTCGTACGGGCGGTTCGAGAACCGCTTAATCTCGTAGGGGCGGTTCGAGAACCGCTTAATCTCGTAGGGGGGGGTGGGG
>JBGTJY010000041.1:0-3023 GCA_041744855.1 Candidatus Hydrogenedentales bacterium | reverse complement strand
ATGCTTCGCTATCGCTCAGCATGACTTAACCGCCGCTCAGCATGACTTAACCGCCGCTCAGCATGACGTAACCGCCGCTCAGCATGAGAGGAACCGGAAGTTTAATCTGCGAGCATTCGAATTGCATTAGCGCCCGGCCCGACCGCGATGAGGAGAATAGACCATTGAACAGCGCCACTCAACCGCTTCTTGCGGCGGTTTTTATTACGACCCGTCGTCATGCTGAGCGCCAGCGAAGCATCTCCTACGGACGAACCACCGCCAATCGTGAATCGGCCTCCGACCCTTCCAGGAGCGTCGCCCGCTTCACGGTCCTCGCCGTTTCCGGGGCGATCCCAAGCAGCGCCAGCAGCTCTTTGGGCTTAATCGTGGACCCGTTGACGCTCTTCGCCGAAAGCAGGATCGCGGGGCGCTCACCCGACTCGTCCAGCGCCAACGCGGCGATCATCGGACGCAGGTCCACGCCTTTCTTCGATCCGCGCGGACGATGCTTCGTCGCCTTGGCCTTGCGCTCTGCGGTCAACGTCTCTGCGGCGAGTAGCTCTTCGATGCGTTCCTCGATACCTTGCGCGTTGTCTACGTAGATTGCGTAGTCGAACCCGCTCACCTGGCTCATCAGCGAGGCCTCGCGCATGGGCACCTCGTAGGCCTCAAGCGCGAGGAAACCCTCCGGCAACGTCGCCTGAACGCGCGCCAGCAACTCCGCCGGCTCGACGCGTTCCTTGAGCACGATGTCCATGTAATCGCCGACGGTCTCCTCCCCCACCGGCGTCGCGGTCGCGAAGTTCAGCTTGGGGTGCGCGTGGAAGCCTTGCGAATACGACAGCGGCGCGCGCGCACGGCGTAGCGTGCGAATCCACGCGTTGTTCCACTCGAGGTGCGACAGGAAGCGCGCCTCCCCCGTGCGCCCGATCCGGAAACGCACGCGTTGCACGGCCGGCGGCTCGACGTATTCCGGGCGCAGCTCGGGTTTCCAGTCGCGTTCTTCGATACGCCCGCGGCGCTGATTCTTCAGCATGTGCTGGCACAACTCGCGCTCGCGGAAAATCACGCCGCACAGGTGGCACTTGCCCGCGCGGCAATCGAGCGCGTGCTTGAGTTCCATCGCGCGCGCCCAATCCTGCTGGAACCATTCCTTCGGCATCATCACGTCGATGTGGTCCCACGGCAGACGTTCGTCGAGTGCGCGTTCGCGGAATGCGCCCGCGACGTCGTACTGCACATCGTCGATCGCTTTCATCCAAGCGCCGAGATTGCACAACTCGTCCCAAGACTCGAAGCGCGCGCCGTTGCGCCATGCGGCTTCGAGCAGATCGCCGCCGCGCCGATCCGAACGCGTGAGCAGGCCCTCGATGAATGTCGTCTTCGCTTCGTGACGCCCGAAACGGATCGCGCCGTAGCGCTTGAACCCTTCGTCGAGAATCGCCTGGCGCCGCTCGGTCTCTTCCATATCGATCTGCGCCGCCCACTGAAACGGCGTGAAAGGCTTCGGAACAAAGGTCGACACGCCGAGATGCACCCTGGCCTTGGGATTGATCGCCTTGCCGACACTGAGCGTGCGCTTGCACAAATCGACGATCGCCTCAATATCTTCGTCGCGTTCCGTCGGCAGGCCGATCATGAAGTAGCACTTCACGTGCGACCAGCCGCGTTTGTAGGCCTCGGCGGCCATGTCAAGCAGGCCCTCGTCGGGGATCCACTTGTTGATCAATGCGCGCAACCGGGGCGACGCAGCCTCCGGCGCGAAGGTGAGTCCGCTGCGGCGCACGTCGGCCACGGCATCCGCCATTTCGACGGAGAATGAATCGAGGCGCAACGACGGCAGCGACACCGACACGCGATCCTTCGCCGCACGCCGCGCCGCTTGATCGACCAGCATGCGCGGGCGCGAGAAGTCGCAAGTCGATAGCGACACGAGCGCGACCTCTTCGTAGCCGGTCTTAGCGAGCGCCTCTTCCATCAGCTTGTCGATGTTCTCGAGCGTGCGTTCGCGCACGGGCCGCGTAACCATGCCCGCCTGGCAGAACCGGCAACCCTGCGTGCAACCGCGCAACACTTCGAGCGCGAGGCGGTCGTGCACCTGTTGCGTGTAAGGCACGATGTAGTTCGTCGGAAATTGCGCGCCGTCGAGAGTGTCCACCACGCGCTTAACGATTTTCGGCGCGTCTTCCTTCGGCAGGATGCGCCCGTCCGGCATCGTCTCAAACGGATACAGCTCCGGCACGTACACGCCCTCGAGCGCCTGCACGGCCTCGAGCTTTTCGCGACGCGTGCGGCCACGCATCGGCCGCATCAACTCCGCGATCTCGACGATCGCGTCCTCACCCTCGCCGATCACGAAGAAATCGATGAACGGCGCGAGCGGCTCCGGATTAAACACCGCGGGTCCACCGGCGAAGATCAGCGGCGCGTCGTCCGCACGATTAGCGCTGCGCAAAGGCAGGCCCGCCATGTCGATGCAGTTGAGGATATTCGTGTAGGTCAACTCGGACTGCAACGTGAAGCCGATCATGTCCATGTCGGCCAGCGAATCCTTCGACTCGCTGCAAAACAGCGGCAGCCGGCGTTTGCGCAGCTCGGCCTCCATATCCTGACCCGGCGCGTACGCCCGCTCGCACCAGCACCACGGCAGGTCGTTCAGGATGGCGTAGAGAATCAGGATTCCGACGTTGCCCAGGCCCAAGTCATACAAGTCCGGGAACACGAGGGCGATGCGCAAATCGACCTCGTCCGGGTCCTTGTGGGTCGTGTTTAGCTCGGAACCCAGGTAGCGCGAAGGCTTCTCAACCCGCGGCATGATTTCATTTTCGAGGATATTTCGGAGATTCATGGCGAAAGTATAGCAAAGCCTTGTAGCGCCGCTTTTTATGGGGCGGGTATGCGCAGGGACTTCACGAGAATTTGATCGCCACTGTCGGGTCGAACGCTATACGTGACTGTGCGGCCGTCTCATCCCCGCGACCACGTCCCAACGTCATCCCCGCGACCACGCCCCAACGTCATCCCCGCGACCACGCCCCAAC
>JBGTJY010000040.1:0-2592 GCA_041744855.1 Candidatus Hydrogenedentales bacterium | reverse complement strand
AACGTGATCGAGCGCGCCGTCATTCTGGCTCGCGGCGGTACATTAAATTTTGACCTGCCGGTGGGAAACCAACTTACGCACTCGGCTCAATCAACGCCTCCCGACATTGACGTCGTTCCATCAGAGTTTCTGACCGAAAGTGAACTCCAGCGCCGCGAGCGCGACAACCTCCGGATCGTTCTTGAAAAGACCAATTGGAAGATCAAAGGTCCTGATGGCGCCGCGGAACTCTTGGGCGTGAATCCCACCACCCTGCTTTCTCGTATAAGGAAATGGGGACTCAAGAAACCTTTAGCCCCCTAACAGCCCGTTGCAAAACGTCGATTGTTTGTCGGAGGCGAGAAGACACAGGAAACAACACGTTGGCTTCGAACAGACTCTGCCGAGTCACAGCGGCACACGTCCGCAGTCGTACGAAGAAATGCTATTCTCGGTGTACCAAAAAGTGTACCATCGCATTGGGATTCGCGGCACTTGAAGGCAGTTCCTGGCATTCGTATCAACGCGTAATCCACTGATATGACTCCATCCGGCATTCCGTGGCGGTCGGAGTCGATTGTCTCGAAATACTTGACATGCAAGAGGTCACAGGTTCGAGTCCTGTATCGCCCACCATCTTGATTGTCCGGTTCGGCAATATTTGGCGTTCGAGCGAAATGGTGGTTGAACGCTGACCGGATCATCGAATTCGCTCTTGCGAGCGGTTGCAGCGCCGTTCATCCGGGCTTGGTTTTCTGAGCGAGGATGGAGAACGCCTCACTCTTTTCTTGGTTGCGGCTACAATGCGCGTTGTCCATCGATGTTCATCCGTGGCGAGAAAGGAGTCAACGTGAGTCTCCTCGGTCTCGATGTCGGCACCACCGGCTGCAAAGCGGTCGCATTCAACCTCGACGGTGAAATCGTCGCCGCCGCGTATCGCGAGTATCCGCTGCACAGCCCCCAGCCCGGATGGGGCGAACTCGATCCGGAGCAAGTCTGGCGGTCCGTCGCGGATTGCATCCGCGGGGTTGCCGCCGAATCCGCGAATGATCCGATCCGCTCGCTTGCTGTCTCGTCGCAGGGCGAAGCGTGCCACCCTGTCGCGGCCGATGGATCGTGTCTGCATCGATCGATCGTGACGTTCGACGCGCGCACGGCGGGTTATGTCGATTGGTGGCAGGAACGGATCAGCCGCGAGGAAATTGGCGAGATTACGGGCATGCCGCTGCACGGCATGTACAGTCTCAACAAAATTCTGTGGATAAAGGAAAATCTTCCCGAGGTATTCCGTAAGACACACAAATTCCTGTGCTATGAAGATTTCGTCGTGCAACGACTCGGCCTAGAACCTTCGATCAGCCATAGCCTGGCGGCCCGCACCATGGCATTCGACGTGACGAGTAAAAGCTGGTCCGAGAAAATGCTCTCCATCGCCGGCATCGACTCGAATCTACTCTCGCAACCCAAACCGTCCGGGGAAGCGCTCGGCACGATCCCCGATGCCGTCGCCCGCGAGCTCGGCCTGAATCGCGGTGTGGTCGTCGCAACGGGCGGCCACGATCAGCCCGCCGGGGCTCTCGGGGCCGGGATTCTCACGGGCGGCGATGCGCTCTACGCGACGGGGACTGTCGACTGCATATGCCCCATTTTCCAAAAGCCTGAGGAGATTTCCGATGCGATCGCGCACAATTTGTGCTGCTACCCGGCCTGCGTACCCGGACTTTCCTGCTCGATCGCCTTCAATTTTACGGGGGGATCGTTGCTGAAGTGGTATCGGGACACGTTTTGCGAGGCGGAAAAACACGAAGCGGACCACTCCGGACGCGATGTTTACGACATCGTTTGTTCAAAAATTCCAGAAAATCCAGAAAATGTGTTGATATTGCCTCATTTCACGGTCACGGGTACCCCGGAGTTCGACACCGCCAGCCGCGGGCTTATCGCCGGGTTGACCCTCGATACGAGCCGGGAGCAGATTGTAAGTGCTATTCTTAGTGGCGTCACGTTTGAAATGAAATTGAATCTCGAATTGTTACGGAACTCAGGTGTTGAAATAACAAGGTTACGTGCATCCGGAGGCGGGGCTAAGAGTCCCGTGTGGGTCCAGAGAAAGGCCGACATCCTCGGTTTGCCGATATCCGTGCTCGAAGTTAGCGAGGCGCCTGCGCTCGGCGTGGCCATGCTCGGCGGGAAGGCGGCTGGTCTTATCGACGACATTGGCGCGTTTGCGGCCGAGGTCGTGCGCATTTCGGATACGATCGATCCGGAACCGCGGCGGCATGCAGCGTACCGCGAACGGTTTGAAATTTATCGGGAGGTCTATCCCGCGATGAAATCGATTAACCACCGCCTCGCGCGGTTGAGTGATGTTGGATAGGGCAAGCGCTCAGTGAAAGAGCGCAGCAGTCCCGAGACCCCGAGCGATGATTCGAGTATGAAACCAAAGAGTTACTGGGAAACCGCGGCGCCTGGCGGTGACCCCTTCCAATTGCCGCGCCGCATTTCGCAAGGCCTCGCCGAACTTGCGCGCACGCAACTAGCCGTTAGCGCGGAAACCGCCCCCACCGTCCGTTACATTTGGATTTTTGTCACCGAAGAAGGACTGCGCGATCG
>JBGTJY010000039.1:0-2044 GCA_041744855.1 Candidatus Hydrogenedentales bacterium | reverse complement strand
GGCGAGCACAACACGCGGTTCTACTCCCAGCTCTGGCACACGCTCGAAATGGGCGGTGTCTGGCGGGGGACGCTTAAGAACAGGACCAAGACCGGTCTCATCCGATCGGAAGAAACCGTTATCTATCCCATCAAAGACGATACCGGCCGCATCGTGCAGTATGCGTCCGTCGCGGAGCGCGCAGGGCGCGATGCGGAATTCGAGTCGCAGCTTCGCCAATCGCAAAAGATGGAAGCGATCGGCCAACTCGCCGCGGGCATTGCGCACGAGATCAACACGCCGACGCAATACATCGGAGACAACATTCAGTTCTTCCAGGAAAGTATCGGCGGCGTATTCGATCTTCTCGAGAAGTATCGCAGACTAACCGAAGACGTTCGTGAAAGCGCGGCGCACGCGGAACTTATTAAAGAAATCGACAACCTCACCCAGGCAATCGATCTCGAATTTCTGATCGAGGAAACACCCGGCGCAATCGAACGCACGCTCGAGGGTAATCACCGCGTCGCGGAAGTGGTGCGGGCGATGAAAGAATTTGCGCACCCCAGCGCGGAAGAAATCACGCCGACGGACCTTAATCGCGCGATACGCAATACGATCTCGGTTTGCCGCAACGAATGGAAATACGCAGCCGAAATGACCGCCGAATTGGATCCCGATTTACCGCTCGTGCCGTGTTTGCCCGGCGCATTCAACCAGGTCATCCTCAACATCATCGTCAACGCGGCGCACGCCGTACAGGATGTCGTGGGCGATGGCGGCGCGCAAAAAGGCGCGATCACGGTGAGCACGTCGTGCGAAGACGACTGGGCCGTTATCCGCATCGCCGATACCGGCGGCGGCATTCCTGACGAGGTGAAAGAGAAAGTCTACAATCCGTTCTTCACGACCAAGCCGATGGGTAAAGGGACCGGCCAGGGTCTCGCCATCGCGCGCTCGGTCGTGGTGGAAACGCACGGCGGGACGATGGATTTCCAGTCGCAAGTCGGCAAAGGCACCACGTTCACAATCCGTTTGCCGCTCCACAAAAAAGACACCAATCACAAGTAATCTCCGCCGCGGAGGGACGATCGGCGGCGTGCGCAGGTAGGGGCCAGGTGTAGGTAGGGGGCAGGTGTAGGTAGGGGGGTATTGGTCATGGCAGTCGTAGCACCCAAGCTCGACGAAAAGAGTCATATCCTGTTCGTCGACGACGATCCGAATTTCTTGCAAGGATTGCGTTTGATGTTGCGCAAACAGCGCGGGGAGTTTGTCCTGCACTTTGCGAATAGCGCCGACGAAGCGCTCACGGCCGCCTCCGATAAAGACTTCGACGTCATCGTCTCCGACGTGACCATGCCGGGCAAGAGCGGTTTGCATTTGTTGAAGACGCTGCGCGATTCCGCGCGCACACTCAACACGCCGGTCGTCATGTTGACGGGTAACGCGGAGTCGGGTCTGAAACGGCGCGCGCTCGATCTCGGCGCGACGGACCTGCTCAACAAACCGGTCACACTCGAGGACCTGCTCGCGCGCTTGCGCAGCGTGTTGCGGCTCAAGGCCTATCAAGATGAAATCAATCGCCACAACGAGACGCTGGAACGGAAAGTCCTCGAACGCACCAGCGAGCTTGAGCAATCGCGGCGCGACATTGTGTGGCGCCTGGCCAAGGCCGGCGAATTCCGCAACGAAGAGACCGGCGATCACGTCATTCGCGTCGCGTGTTTCACGCGCATCCTCGCGGAGGAACTCCGCATCGATCGTGACACGGTACGCACGTTGTTTCTGACCAGCCCGCTCCACGACATCGGCAAGATCGGCATCCCCGATGCCATTCTGCTGAAGAACGACTGCCTGACGCCCGATGAGCGCCAGGTGATGGAAAGCCACTGCGAAATGGGCGCGGCCATCTTGCTCGAACAGCCGAAGGGCATACACGCGTTTCTTCAGTCTTCGTTTTGGGACGACCTCAGCACGAGCCGCAGGGAAGCCGATTCGCTCGCCGGCATGGCGGCGGAAATCGCGCTCACGCACCATGAACGATGGGACGGCACCGGATACCCGC
>JBGTJY010000038.1:0-5961 GCA_041744855.1 Candidatus Hydrogenedentales bacterium | reverse complement strand
CTCGCGGCCAAGGAGCGCGCAATCGCGCGGAAAACGCGGCGAATCGGCGGCGAGGGCGCAGAAAAACAGGACGACGAAACGTAACACGGCCATCCTGGCCGTGCGGTGCGCGACGAACGTTAACCTCGTTCCCGAATTTCTATTCGGGAGCGGACGACGATGACGAGCACGATGACGATTACGATTACGAGCACGATAAGACACGCGGATGAATGGGCAATCGATTATGAATAGGAGACATCGACATGGATGTTGTGCAGCAAGCTGAGGGATTTCGCAAAGACTTCGACCGCCTCCGCGCCGAGATCGGGAAAGTGATCGTCGGCGCCGAAGAAATCGTCGATGGCGTGCTGACGTGTCTCTTCTCCGGCGGACATTGCCTGCTCGAGGGCGTGCCTGGCCTGGGCAAGACGATGCTCGTGCGGACGCTGAGCGAGGCGCTGCATCTGCCGTTTTCGCGCATACAGTTCACGCCGGACCTGATGCCGGCCGACATCATCGGCACGAACATCATTGTCGAGGATGAACACGGGGTGCGCGATTTGCGATTCCACAAAGGTCCGCTCTTCTCGAACCTCGTGCTCGCGGACGAGATCAATCGCGCGACGCCCAAGACGCAGTCGGCGTTGCTCGAAGCGATGCAGGAACACACCGTCTCCGTCGCGCGCGAAAGCTATCGACTCGACGAACCGTTTTTCGTATTGGCGACGCAGAACCCAATCGAAATGGAAGGCACGTACCCGTTGCCGGAAGCGCAGGTGGACCGCTTCTTCTTCAAATTGATCGTCGGGTTTCCGAATCACGCGGAGCTCGCGGAAATCCTGAATCGCACCACGCGGCGCGAGACCGCGCATGCCAGCCCCATCATGGATGGCGAGACGATCGCGAAGTGGCAACAGTTCGTGCGCGACGTGGTGACCGCGCCGCAGATCACGGACTACGCGGTGCGGCTCGTGCTCGCGACGCAACCCCGCAGCGACTCCGCGCCGGACATGGTCACCCGTTACGTGCGTTTCGGATCGAGTCCGCGCGGGGCGCAGGCCCTGATCCTCGCCGCGAAAGTGGCCGCGTTGCGCGACGGCCGGTTCAACGTTGGCTTCGAAGACATTCGCCGCGCGGCACTGCCTGCAATGCGCCACCGCGTGCTCCTGAATTTCGAGGCGGACGCCGACCAAGTGACGTCGGACCAAGTTATCCACGCGATTTTGGACGGCGTGCAAGAATCCGCGAAGGTCGCGTAACCATGGCCGTCGTGGTCGATAACGCGCGCCTGCTCGATCCGGCGTTCCTCGCGAAGTTGGAACAGCTCTCTATCATGGCCAAGCGCGTGCGGCTCGGCGTGACGAAAGGCGAACGCAAGAGCGCGCGGCGCGGCAGCAGTGTGGATTTCGCCGACTACCGCGACTACGTCCAAGGCGATGACCTGCGACACGTCGACTGGAACATCTACGGGCGCCTGAACGAGCTGTATATCAAGCTGTTCGAGGAGCGTGAAGACTTGACGCTGCACTTGATCATCGACGCGAGCCAATCGATGGCATTCGGTTCGCCGCACAAGCTCGACTTCGCGAAACGCCTCGCGGCCGCGCTCGGGTACATCGCGCTCTCGGGCCATGAACGCGTCTCAGCGGAGGCGGTCTCCGGCGCGGGCGTGCAGCGCATCTCGCCTTGCCGAGGCAAAAGTTCGGTGCGCAAACTGTTCACGTTTCTCGAGTCGATCAACGCGAGCGGCGGCACCGCGCTGGAAAATTCCTGCCGTGCCTACTTGGCGCGTAACCGCACTAAAGGCGTCGCCGTCATCATCTCGGACTTCTTCGACGAGGGGGGATTCGAGGGCGCCATTCGCAGGCTCAACCAAACCGGCTCCGACGTCTACGCGATCCACGTCCTCGCACCCGAAGAGATTGACCCGAGCCTTACCGGTGACCTGAAGCTCGTCGACAGCGAGACGGAGTCGTTCGCGGAGGTCTCCGTCAGCAGGGCGCTGATGAAGCGCTACCTGCAGAACCGCGACGGCTTCCTCGAATCGGTGCGGAGCTTCTGCTCCGCGCGGGGAATCGGCCACATCGCAGTGGCAAGCGATACGCCGATCGAGAAGCTTACGTTGGACTTGCTGCGGAAGGGCGGGATGGTGAGGTGACATGATAGACGCCTATCCCTTTGCTCGACGTCAGAGAAGTAAATTGAAACCGGCCTGGACGAAGTGATGGTCGGTGCTTAGTGCGTCGCGAATTCCGCGCTCTTTCATCGCGACGAACGAGATACAGTCGGTGAGTGACCATTCCTTGTCCGCACGCGCCGCAAACAAGTCGAATCCATTGTTGAAGAGATCTTCAGACGCGGAAATTGTTTCGATACCGCCGAGCGTTCTTAGGTCCTTTACGAATTCCGTGTAGACTTCTCGCGGATATCCCCGCGACATCGTTGCACCGAGCTCAATTAAGATGAATTGAGTCGACACAATTGCTCCCTCATACGTCTGCGCAAAGTCGGTGGCGACGGCGTGCCAGGCGTCTTTTGAGTTGAGGAACGCTTGAAAATAGGCCGTGTCAGCGAAGACGGCCTTCATTCAAGCGATTCGCGGATATACTTATCGTGGTTCTCGGACCAGTCTGCCGGAAATTCCACTTTACCCTTGAATTTCGCAAGGCGCTCTGAGAGAGGTGGGTAAACCTCATTTGACTCGGTCGACGGGGAGTCAGCTGGACTTAGCTCAACCCGGACCTGCATTCCCTCTTCGATCGGAGCAGGTTCGTCGAGAACGATCACACCGTTTTTCACGTGACCAGAGTACGTCATGATTGATCACCGATCGCTTGCTAAATCGAAAGCTCCTTGATAAGCCCCGTGCTATCGCCGAATTCCTCTGACGGCACACCCATCGCGTTGAGCATGCTCACGTACAAATTACACAGCGGCGTCTCTTTTTCGCTCGCGACGTGTTGGCCCGTGCGCAACGCCCCGCCGGCTTTTCCCGCCACAACGATCGGCAAATTATTCGGGTCATGCTCATTGCCGTCGGAAATGCTCGAGCCGAACAGGATCATCGAGTTGTCGAGCAGCGTGCCGCCGTTCTCTGGAATGTTGCGGAGTTTCTCAAGTAGATACGCCAATTCTCCCGCGTGCCAGCGCGTAATTTCCTGATACTGTTTCGCCTTTTCTTCCTTGCCCTCATGGTGCGACATGTCGTGGTGGCCGCCTGAAACGCCGGGGAGAAACGAAAAGTTTCGCCCTGAAACATCGTTGGCGAACATGAACGACAAGACACGCGTCGAATCCGTCTGGAACGCGAGCACCATGAGGTCGAGCATCAGGCGAATGTGCTCGCGGAAATCTCCCGGAATGCCCGGCGCCGGCGGATTCGACAAGTCCGGCGCGGTCTCGGGCCGCCACTCGCGTGTATCCGGTTTGAGCGAAAACTCGATGCGCTTTTCGACCGCGCGCACCGATTCCATGTACTCGTCGATTTTGACCTGGTCGTCGCGCCCGAGCCGTCCGCGGAGCCGGTGCGCATCGTCGAGCGCGAGGTCGAGCAGGCTCTGGTAATCCCGCGTGCGATTCGTGTTCAGCGCGCGGCCTTGTTCGTCCTTGGGTCCGAAGAGGCGTTCGTACGCGAAGCGCGGATTGATCTCCTTCGCGACCGGCAACGTCGCCGTGCGCCACGAAATGTACGACCCGTAGAGCCGCGTGTAGCCGACGTTGCTGTCGATGCCGGAAATCACCGGGTCGATGCCCAGCTCGAGCGACGGCAGCGGCGTCAGGTGGCCCAGGTGACTCGCGGCGAGTTGGTCCATCGAGATGCCGCCCGCGCTGATGTCCTTGCCGGTCGTTTTGTTCACGGGTTCGCCCGTGAGGAAATTGGCAGTCTTGGCGTAGTGGCCGTCGCCGCGATGGCTCGCCGCCTTGTCGAGTCCGGAGAGGACGTTGATCGAATCCTGGAACGGACGCAGCGGTTCGAGCGAGTAGGGTAGGTCGTAGACCGAGCCGCTCGCTTCGGGAATCCATCCCTTCTTCCAGACGCCGTTCGGGAAGTACATGCACGCCATGCGCACGGGGGGCTTGGCCGCGGCATGCGCCTTCGCGGGCAGCATGGCGTCCAGCAACGGCAGCGCGAGGGATGCGCCCATGCCGCGCAGCATCGTGCGCCGGGATATTTTCCAGTTCGCGTTCATAGCTGCGAGATCACTCCTGTGATATTGCCTCGGCGGATGCGCTCTCGATTTCTCGCTCACCGCCACTGTAGCGGTGGCGGAAGGGATAACTCAAGACAATTTGCGTGAAAATCTCGGAAGCGCGGTATTCGTTCTGTTGCAACGCCTCGACGCATTTGTCGAGCACGCATTCGTCGTATTGGTTCAACGAACGGCCCAGCGCGTAGCCAAGGACCTTCCGGCTCAGGTGTCGCGCGAATTGGTCTTTGCGCGCGAGCAGGATTTGCTTAAGTTCACGCGGCCCATTGAACGCCTCGCCGGATGGCAGCACGCCCTGCGTGTCGATCGGCTGCCCGGCCTGATCGGTGCGCCAGCGACCGATCGGGTCGAAATTATCGAGGCCGAATCCGATCGGGTCCATGCGCGCGTGGCACGACGCGCACTCTTCCTTTTCGCGATGCGCCTCGAGTCGCGCGCGGAGCGTCAGCCCGTCCGGCTGCACGTCGTCCTCGGGAAGCTGCTCGACGTTCGCGGGCGGCGGCGGAACGGAATCCCCGAGGAGTTGTTCGAGCACCCATTTGCCGCGTAACACGGGGCTTGTGCGTAGGGGATGCGATGTCGCCGTCAACACCGCGGCCATGCCCAGCACGCCGCCGCGGTTCGGGTCGGCGATCGGCGTCTTTTGCAGATCGTCGTTGCCGAGGTCGGAGAGTCCGTAGATTTCGGCGAGCCTCGCGTCGACGAAGGCATAGTCCGAGTCGATCAGCTCGAGAATGCTGCGATTCTCGGAGACGATATGCGCGAAAGTCTGCGCTACTTCCGCGCGCATCGAGTGCGCGAGCGTTTGGTCGAATTCCGGAAAACGCGTCTGGTCCGGTTTTGTGGTTTCGCCGAGTTGCGTGATGCCGAGCCACTGCCCCGCGAAGAGTTCGCCGAGCGCGATGGCCTTCGGGTCGCGCAACATGCGCTCGGTTTGATAGCGCATGGTCTCGTCATCCATCAGCGCGCCGGTTCGTGCCGTCTCGAAAAGCTCCGCATCCGGCATCGTGCCCCACAGGAAATACGACAACCGCGACGCAAGCGGATAGGCCCCCAGCGCATACACGCCGGGTTCGTCCGGTTCCGGCTCGGCCAGGAACACGAACTCCGGCGAAATGAGCACGGCCTTCATGGCGAGTTTCAGCGAGGTCTCGAATCCGTCCCCGCGCTCGCGCGCACGGTCGTACATACCCAGGACTCGATCGACCTCGTCGGGCGCGAGCGGACGCCGCCACGCGCGTTCGGCGGCGTGATCGCCCTCAACCGGCCGATCGACGCGGCGCTTGCCGAGCGGCTGCACTCGACCTTCGTCGAGGTGCTCATCGCGCCCGGCTACGACGCCGACGCGATCGACATCCTCAGGCAGAAGGAGGCCATCCGGATTCTCGAGGACACCGAACAGCGCGTCATCCCCGCCGACCTCGACGTCAAGCGCGTCCGCGGCGGGGTCCTCGTCCAGGATCCCGACCGGGGAACCGACGAGGCGGCGCCGACCGAGGTGGCGACCAAGACGCAGCCGACGGAGGAGCAGTGGCGTGACCTGATCTTCGCCTGGAAGGTCTGCCGTCACGTTCGCTCCAACGCGATCGTCCTCGCCAAGGATTCCGCAACCGTCGGCATCGGCGCCGGGCAGATGAGCCGCGTCGACTCCGTACGCCTCGCCGTCGAGAAGGCGGGCGACGCCAGGGGCGAGGAAGTCAGCTCCGTGCTCGGCGGGAGCGTCGTCGCCTCCGATGCCTTCTTCCCCTTCGCCGACGGCCCGCAGGCGGCC